>DOMU01000188.1:0-14272 GCA_003509305.1 Desulfobulbaceae bacterium
TCTAAACCTGGATAGGGGCTTCCTCGTTCTCATCCACACCACCCTCCACCACAAACTCCATTAGTAAATACATAATATTCCCATGCCTGAGCATTCTCACTGGATTCTTTACCGCAACTGTGTAAAGTGGATAGCAGTGAACGCCGGTTCCTTATGAGGGATGGAGCCATTTTATTTTACACCGCATCGCAAGAATCATCTCCCCGCTGAAACCCAATCTTATCTCGGCCAGCGGGCAATAGGAGTTTACACATAATCTGTCAACGGTTAGTCGGCGCCTGCCAAATAACACGGAGGCTCTATGCCAAGGCTTTGTTTTCGCGGCGATGGTAGCTTTACCATCATTCAGTTCACCGATACCCATTTCATCAATGGTGGCGAGGCCGACCAGCGTACACTGGCCTTGATGCGGGCGGCTTTGATCTGGAGACTGGAAAAAAGTTTGCCTAAACATCATGCTCTATAATCTTTTCGTCACTTTGTTGGCCTGGGTCTATTTCACCCTCGGCTTTGTCTTCCTGCACGCGCCTTTCTATCTACTGGCTCTGGCGCGGCCTGGCGCTCAGGAGCTTTTTCAGCGCTACAATAGAAGGTTTTTTCAAAGATTTTTCAGGCTCTTAAACGCTTTATGTTCATCCACATCCTGGGATTTGGACGAGCGCGTTAGCGGTATCCACGGCGCGGTGGTCCTGTGTAACCACCAATCTTATCTCGATCCATTACTACTCATCTCGCTTTTACCGCGCAGTGTCACGGTGGTCAAACCGGTTTTTTTCTCTGTGCCAATTTTTGCCGCTGTATTGAAAAAAAATGGCTATTTCCCGGCCACGGTCAGCGGTAAATATGGTGGGTTAACCTTGGTCAGTTTGGAAGCGCTGCCTGAGTTTTTCGCGGCGGGTGGTTCACTGTTCATTTTTCCCGAGGGTACCCGCAACCGGCGGAGTGATGGCTTGGGCGAGTTGCAAAGCGGGGCGCTGAAACTGGCGCTCTATACAGCGAGGCCAATAATTATCCTTGGTCTTACCGGTACAGGTAAACTCTTTCCGCCCGGCAAATTTCTTTTCAACGCTAAGGCGAAAAACCGCATCAGTTTGCGCCTTCTGGCAACAATTGAAGCTGGAGAATGTCAAGGCGCTCAGGAACTACGTCAGCGGTTGGAAGAAATCTTTATGCCAAAATCCTGAAATGGGCGCGAAAACCCGACTAAAAATCAGGGCTGAGTATTGGGTCAGCCGAAAACATGCGTTCAGTGCAAAAAATATCTGGTGCATCTCTCTGGGAACATTTTTCACACGAAATAATTTTAGATAATAAAAATACTTGACAAGCTTTGCCGAGTCCTCTATCCTGACTCGTGTGTTTCACACGGAATTAATTTAGGTAATACACTCCCCACCCCCCAGCGAGACTACCGACTTCTGCCATTCGGTGGTCTCGCTGTTTTTTCACGGACAAAAGGAGAGGTTTGCCTTGGAATTATAAACTGTCCAGTGAGCAATATGTTTCAAATCTCTCATTTCACGCTGTCTCTCCGTTGTTTCGCAACCGCTTTCTCCGCTCCCGCCGACAGGCGCAGGCGGCAAACGTGGCAGATGACGCCGTATTGACCGCCACAGCGAAAATCACAGTCGAATACGGAAAAATCAATGCCGCCGATGCCTTGGTGATTGACGCTGGTCGTTGCCAGGGACTGGGGACAATGGACAGCCAACGGGATTTTGCCCATTAGCGGTAAACGTGAAAATGCCAGAGGTTCACTAAATGCCGACCTGGGGCTGGGATATCAAATTTTGTCCTGGTTATACAACCCGTGGTGGAGTTGAATTATGGCAGCGATTATCTATCCGGCGGATGAAGACGATAGACAAGTGCTAGTGCTTGCTGTCACCGCTGGCTTGGTTCTGCCGCTTGATAATGTTTTATGGAAAAGCTTAGGCTGAACGTTGGCGCGCAGGCTGTTTGGGGCGAAAATGCCGATAAAACGACGAGCTTATCGGTTGGTGTCAAGTGTGTCTTCTGATGCTGTTTTTTATTGTCCTTTAACCTGGAGGAATGTTATGTCTTGTTCTCGTTTGCTTTCGCTATTGTGCTGTGGAACCCTCGCCGTTTCTTTCTGCTCTAATTTGTCTGAGGCCGAAGCCCATTTCGGCGCCATCATTCCCAGCAAAGATATTATCGGCTCGGAGGATAAGGGGACGATCAGCCTTGATGTCGAGTTTCTCCATCCTTTCGAGCAGCAATTCTTGCCAATGGCCAAGCCTAAAGCCTTCGGCGTGTTGCATCGCGGCCATAAAAGTGATTTGTTGTCCAGCTTAGAAGAGCGAAGAGTCAAAGGCAAAGACCAGCAAGAGGCGGTTGCCGCCTGGCGCACTGAATACAAAATCAAACAGCCAGGTGACTACATATTTTTCCTTGAGCCGGAACCTTACTGGGAAGCGGCTGAAGATTTGTATATCATCCATTATACCAAGGTCTGCGTCCAGGCTTTCGGCATGGAAGAGGGCTGGGACGAACCGCTTGGCCTGAAGACGGAAATCATCCCGCTGACCCGCCCCTATGGTTTGTGGAGTGGCAACGTTTTTACCGGCCAGGTACTGCGCGACGGCCAGCCGCTGACCGAAGCCGAGGTTGAGGTGGAGTATCTGAATAACCAGGGAAAAGTTAAAGCGCCCGCCGATGCTTTTATCACTCAGACGGTAAAAACCGATAGTCAGGGTATATTCACCTACGCCATGCCTCACGCCGGGTGGTGGGGTTTTGCCGCCCTCTCTGAAGACAATCGGAAAATCAAGCGCGACGGTGTTGAAAAGGCTGTTGAAATTGGTGCCGTTTATTGGGTACATACCACCGATATGCGATAAAATGGGGACACGTGAATATGAAGGGTACCGTCAGTTTGGTTTTTATACTGTTCCTCCTCTGTTGTCTGCCAATAGCGGCTTTGGCGCATAAGGTAACGATTTTCGCCTATACTGAAGGCGATACGGTGTATAGTCAAAGTTATTCATCAGATAGCGATCCGGTTGTCGGCGGTGTGGTGACAGTGGCGGATGCCGATGGAAAGGAATTGCTGCATGGCAAAACCGACGTCAGCGGCCATTATAATTTCCCTTTGCCCGCAAAAAATGATCTGTATCTGACGCTTGACGCTTCGATGGGGCATAAGGCCACTTTTATCTTAAAAATGGATGAAGACGGACAGTCCCGCCCCAAACAAAAATCCGATGGAGCGGGGTTGATTCAAATCGTTGCCGGTATTGGCTGCATTGCCGGTTTGTTCGGTGCCGCGGTCTTTTTTGCTTCACGAAAAAAACAGAAGAATAAATAGGGGGCGTACATGCACATTTCCGATGGCGTCCTGCCGCTCGGCGTTTCCGTGGTCTCCTTTATCGCGGCGGGGGCGGGCGTGGCGGCCAGCTTGCGTTTTNNGAGGATTTGCCGAAAATCGCTGTCGTTACCTCGGCCTTTTTTATCGCCTCGCTGATTTCCGTGCCGATGGGGCCAACCAGCGTCCATTTGCTTCTGCCAGGCATTGTCGGTGTTCTGCTTGGCCCGGCGGCTTTTCTCAGCATTGCCGTTGGCCTCATCCTGCAATGTTTTCTCTTTCAGTTTGGCGGCATCACCGCCTTGGGCGCCAATGCTCTGATGATGGGGGTTCCTGCCCTGATCTGCGCCGCTTTGTTTCGCGTATTGCAAAATGGAGACAGACGACGGGTGGTCTGGAGCGGCGCTTTGGCTGGTGGTCTGGGAACGGCTTTGGCCGCCATCTTTCTTGCCCTGTTTCTTGCCACCGCTGGGGATAATTTTTTCGCGGTGGCCAAGCTGGCGCTTGCCGCCCATGTGCCGGTGGTCATTATCGAAACGTTGGTGTCGGCGATGGTGGTGAGTTTTCTCTTTCGTGTCAAGCCGGAGCTGCTTTCCTTGCCGCGGCGTGAAGATGCGGTCGCCGTCAAGGAAAAGCTGGAAGCCGAAGCCAAAGAGAGTGAATCATCGTCGTGAATACCGCACTTTCTTGGCCCGAATCCTTGCTGGTGCTGGCGGTATTGCTCGCGCCTCTTTTGCTGCCGCTTCTCTATTTTATCCTCTATCGTCGGGGACGCCGGGAAGGGTTGGTCGCGCCTATCGTCTCCTTGGCCGAAATGGCGGGTGGCGATTCGTTTTTCCACCGCTGGCATACCGGTTTGAAGGTCGGCTGCTTGCTTATCACCTGCTTTCTCTTCGTTACTTTACGCACCATCCCCGGCTGTCTGGCGGGGCTTGCCATTGCGGCGCTGGCGGTAACGGTCAGCGGCCTTTCCTGGCGGCGCAGTTTGGCTCGATTGGCCGCCATGTCAGGATTCTTGACACTTTTGATCGTTATGCTGCCTTTTAGCGGTGTCATGCAAGCGGATGAAAAAAGCTTTTCCCTGGCTTTTTTGCCCGCCGCGCTGCCTCTGCGGTTATCCGGCCTGCATACGGCGTCGCTCATTGTTTTTAAGGCTATGGCCATCGCTCTTTTGATGGAGCCGATGTTGGCCACTGCCAGTCTGGCCGCTACTTTGCGGGGTTTCCGGCAGATTGGCGTTCCGGTTGCGTTAACGCAGATGATTTTGCTTTGCCACCGCTATATTTTTGTCTTTCAGCAGGAAGCGGCGCGGATGTGGCGCGGTATGCGGGTGCGCGGTTTCACCGCCCGTGGTGATTGGGCGAGTCTCACCGCCATCGGCAATTTCCTCGGAATGCTTTTTGTCAGCTCGTTCGAGCGTACCCAGCGGGTTTACGAGGCGATGCTCTGCCGGGGTTTCACGGGAGAAATGCCAGAAATCGGATCGGAGCCGATAAAGCGACACGATATTGGCAAGGCGGTTTTTTGGCTGATTCTGGCTGTGGCACCGCTCGTCGCCGAGCGTTTTCTTCATGATTTTACGCAATTCTTTCACAAATGACAGTGGATGGGCAAAACCATATCGGTTGCGCTGGCCTGCGCTTTCATTATCCTGACGGCGCTCAAGCGATCAGCGATGTGGCATTTTCGCTGCGTCAGGGCGAGCGCGTCGCCCTGGTTGGCCGCAATGGCTCTGGTAAAAGCACGCTGATGCGCCTGTTGTGTGGGTTATTGCCATGTCAGGATGGCGAGATTTTTTATCGGGGCGAGCCGGTCGCGAAAAATACCGCGCCAGCACCGCTTGTGGGCGTTGGCATTCTGTTTCAGGACCCAGACGATCATCTGTTCTGTAACACAATTTTAGAGGATGTCGCCTTCGGCCCATTGAATCAGGGAAAGGGGATAGAGAGTCACTCTCTGGCGCTGTCGTGGCTGAAAAAGGTTGGCCTTGCCGAAAAGGCCGCTAGCCCACCGCATTTTCTCAGCCACGGCCAGAAAAAACGGGCGGCGTTGGCGGCGGTTCTGGCCATGGAGCCGGAATTGCTGTTGCTCGACGAACCCGCCGCTGGCCTCGATCCAGTCCAGACCGAGGCAATTGCCGCCATTCTCGCCGAATATCGAGGCACACTTGTTATCATCGACCACGATCTGCCCTTTCTCGCCCGGCTCTGTGAGCGCGCCATTGTTTTATCGGATGGTGCTATCGGCCACGATGAACCGATGGCCTCTCTGATGCGTCATCCCCATAGCTTACGTGAGCATGGTCTCGATTTCAGTTTTCGCCTATCCGATGATCTGGTCACCGAACGGTCGGCCAGCCAAAAAAATCATCACCATTACCAGCCCCGGCACGGTCATAGTGATGACAAAAATCATCGGAACGGTGGCGAGGAGATTATGCCTCTTTTGGAATTACAGCATTTTTCTTATCGGTATCCTGATGGCACTCTGGTGCTTGCCGACATCAATCTGGGAATTCAGGCCGGAGAAAGGGTAGCGCTGATTGGGGAAAACGGCGCCGGTAAATCGACGCTCGCCGCCTGTCTATTGGGGTTACGCCAAGGCAGCGGCCAGTATTTTCACCATGGCGGTGAGGTTGGCGGAAAAAACCGCCGCCAACTGTGGCGGCATATCGGCATGGTTTTTCAGAACAGTGCCGACCAGCTTTTCTGCCCGTCGTGTTTTGAGGAAGTGGCTTTTGGCCCCAGCCAGATGCGGCTTGGTAAAGAAGAAACGGCGCGGCGGGTGGCCAGCGCTCTGGCCGCTGTTCGCCTCACCGGGTACGAGGAGCGAGTGCCGCTGCATCTGAGTGGCGGCGAAAGGAAACGCCTGGCTATTGCCTCGGTGCTCAGTATGGAACCGGAACTTTTGATTCTCGATGAACCCACCGCCGGGCTTGATCCGGCCAGTCAGGAAATACTGTTGCGTGTTCTGGAAAATATCCCCGCCGCTTTCATACTCATTACGCACGACCTTTTCTTTGCCAGGTATCTTTGCCCCAGCGCTGTGGTACTGCATCATGGAAAAATTATCCATGATGGTGCCCATGTTATGATGTAAGTCTTGGTTTTTCGACGAGATATCAGATTATGTTTTAAGCCGGGCCACAAAGGCTTTGTACAAGCCCTGGCTGTCAGTCAAGGCTTGTTTCAGAGTGCGCGCCCAGAAGACTTCGCCGGACGGGTTTACCGCAGCGGTTCGCCAAAGGGATTGGTGCGGGTACCTGCGGCCAGATCACTGGTCACATATAAGGTGGCGTAAGTCTTGCCGAGGAAACCGCCAAAACCTTCTTCCAGGGCGATCAGGCAGGCGCGCGACGGTTTGGTAAAGGCCAGGATAATTTTGTTATCATACTGGGTGTCGCCAACCATCTTCCATTTGTTGTTGGCCATGCTGCTGAGCAGGAAATCACGCAGCGAGTTAATTTCGACCCGTCCAGAGTATTTGGCGATGCCGCCCTGGAACGAGCTGGTGTTGACGGTAATGCTCTCGGCGGTATCCCATTTCATTTCCGCCGGTAATTCAATATCTTTGAAATTGGCGGCCATGGCGCCGACAGTGACGGGGGCGGCTAAGTCGGCGTCTGATGTCTGATTGCTTTTCGAGGAACAGGCGGCGGTGGTCAAAAGTGTGGCGGCGACAGCGGCCATGACCAATGCTTTACTGAATCGGATTATTCCCATTGTTTTACCTCCAGCGGTTGTGTAAAGGATGCGCCGCCGCTCCGTATTTTTTCGCGCGCGGCTTTCAGCATAGCAAAACTGTCTAGTAATAGAATACTTTGCTGGCCCTGTCGAGGGAAAACCAGCAAATTGCCGGTAATCCTTCGGTAAATATCTACTGAACTTCCGGTGAGCCACTGGAAAAAAGGGGATGAAATCATGAAAAGTGAGCAAATTCGTCATATCGGCATTGCCAGGTTCCCAATTTCTTTGGGGCAATTTCTTAAACTGGCTGGTATTGCCGACAGCGGCGCCGCGGCCAAAGCGTTGCTGGAGCAGGGTAAAGTTTTGCTCAATGGCACCGTCGCCAGCGAGCGCGGCAAAAAATTATGGGCCGGTGATACAGTGACGGTCAACGAGGTTTTCCTGCTGCGAACGGAGGAAGATAATCCGACGCAGGTCTCTTGATTGCAATCTGAAAAAAACAGTATTAAAAATCCGCCGGGACAATTATTGATTACCTGACATAAACGCCGCATCACCACGGGAGAAAATATGAAGGCGCGGGCGCACGGTCACGAATACTTTATGGATATCGCCCTTGATGAAGCGGTGGCGGCCCTGGCCAGAGGCGAATTTCCGGTTGGCTGCGTCATTGTTTGTAAAAACAAGGTGGTGGCCAGCGGTGGGCGGCGCGACAGTGGCGGAAACGCCCCGGAACTGGAACATGCGGAAATTGTCGCCCTGCGGCGGTTATTGCGCGAGACATCTGGTTTTGATCCATCTGACATGACAGTGTATTCCACCATGGAGCCGTGCCTGATGTGTCTGGGGACCCTGATCGTCAATGGTTTCCGGCAAATTGTCTATGCCTATGAGGACGTGATGGGCGGGGCCAGCGATTTGCCGTTGTCAGACCTCCGTCCACTCTATAAAAACATCAGGCTGGAGATAACCGGCGGTGTACGCCGGCAGCAATCCCTGGCCCTTTTTCAGCGATTCTTCGCCGCCCGGCCCGCCTATCTGCGCGACAGCCTGCTGGCGCGATACACAATTGCCCAACAATAGAACAGCTCATGAATAAGCCGAAAACAGTCGCCTTCGAGGCTGGTGAGAGAAGTATTTTTTACCACATCCTCACAGCATGTAACCTGCGCTGTCGTCATTGTTATATCAATCCGGAACAGCATGGCAGCAACACCCTGAGTATTGCCGATATTGAAAATGGGCTGAAGATTCTGCGCGGCGCTGGCCCGGCCAACGTCATTTTTCTCGGTGGTGAGCCGACGCTGCACCCCGATCTGCCGACAGCCATTCGTGTGGCAAAAAAACTCGATTATGCTGTAACCGTCGATAGTAACGGCTATATGCTCAACAATTTTCTTGAAAATATCCAGCCAGACGAGGTGGATTTTCTCAGCTTCAGCCTCGACGGCCCCAATAGAGCGGTAAACGATCCCATTCGTGGTGAAGGTTCATTTACCGTTTGCACCGGGAACTTGCAAAAAGCGGTGGCGCTGGGTTTCAATGTCAGCGTCATCTATACGGTCAGCCGCGCCAATATTGCCGACCTGGCCGATATGATTCCTCTTTTGACGAATCTATCGGTCAAACGCTTTTTCATCCAGGTGATTGGCCTGCGTGGTAAATCGGCGCCAGCGGCAAAAAACGGCGGTAACTTTGGCAACAGCCCACAAGTCAGCCGTGACGAATGGCTGGCCGTGGTGCCGGCGGTGGCGGCCAGGGCGGCCAAGGCCGGGATCCATGTCACCTATCCCAAGGTTTTTCTCGAAACGGCGGAAGAGTTCGCCTGCGCCGGATTGGTAGCGGAAAATTTCTTTGTTTTTCCCAATGGCCGCGTTTACCGTTGCCCGCTCTGTGAGGATTATCCGGTTAACAGCTACCGCATCGAAGGCAATTCTCTGGTCAGGGAAACCGGCCTGCGTGAGGAGGCGTTCTTTGCCTTGAATATTGCCGAGGGCTGCGTCATGAATAAGCTGTTGCAGCCCGACACCATTGAGTACGACGCCGGTGGCGCTCCACCGCGCCGCATTTCCTGCTGTCTGCTGAAACAGGAAATCAGGCCGGAATGAAGTGGTTTACACACACGGCCCATTCAATCAGACCGGGTTCGCCGCCGCGAAGCGCCGCATGAAATCAGCCAATGTTCGCACCCCTTCTTGCGGCATGGCGTTATAGATCGAGGCGCGGCAGCCGCCAACCGAGCTGTGCCCCTTGAGGCCAGCCATGCCCAGGGATGCCGCTTCGGCGGTGAATTTTTTCTCGAGGTCCGGCGTTGGCAGATTGAAGGTGACATTCATCCGTGACCGCGACGCCGTTTCTGCGTGGCCACGGTAATAGGGCATTTCATCAATAATCTGGTACAGCCAGGCGGCTTTTTCCTCGTTGATGTCGCGAATCGCCGCGACGCCGCCAAGATTCTTCAGCCACTTCAGCACCTCACGCACCATATAGACCGAGAAGCAGGGCGGGGTGTTGAACATCGAACCTTTGTCGGCATGGGTTTGATAGCGCAGCATGGTCGGCAGGCTGGCCGGAGCGCGCTCCAATAAGTCGTCACGAACGATGACCACGGTGACGCCAGCCGGGCCGAGATTTTTCTGCGCTCCAGCGAAAATCAGACCGAATTTCGTCACATCGACGGGCCGGGAAAGAAAATCCGACGACATGTCGGCGACCAGCGGCACATTTGCCGGCGCCACCGGCATTTTTTGATATTGTGTGCCGTAGATGGTGTTGTTGCTGACCAAATAGAGGTACTCCGAGGCCGGATCGACCTGATATTCACCGGGATCCGGCACCTTGCGGAAACCACCGGTTTCGCTGGAGTAGGGCACCAGGACCTCGCCGAAGAGTTTGGCTTCGGCAATCGCCTTTTTCGACCAGACGCCGGTGTTGAGGTAGCTGGCCTTTTTACCCGGCGCAAGCAGATTCATCGGTACCATAAAGAACTGGCTCGAAGCTCCACCTTGCATGAATAAAACTTTGTAATTATCTGGAATATCGAGTAATTCTCGCAGAAGGCTTTCAGCCTCGGCGATGACGGCGGCAAAGCCCGGCGAGCGGTGGCTGATCTCAACAATCCCCATGCCGCTGTCCTGGAAATTGACAATATCCTTGGCTGCCTGTTGCAGCACGGAGTAGGGCAGGGTGGCTGGGCCGGCGCTGAAATTATAGATACGGTCGGGCATAATATCCTCTAGGCAATTTGGTTCTGCCGCAGCGCTTCATACAAAACAATCCCGGCGCTCATGGCCAGGTTGAGGCTGCGGATATGGGGGTTGGACATCGGCAGGGTATAGCAGCGGTCGGCGTATAAATCCAGAGTTTCTTCCGCCAAGCCTTTGGTTTCCCGGCCAAAAATCAGGAAATCGCCGGGCTTGAAGCTGGCCTGCGTGTAACTTTTTTTTGTCTTGGTGGTGAAAAAGTACAGGCTGTATTCCTCTTGGGCGGCAAGAAAAGTATCGAAATCCGGCCAGTGTCTGATCGTCACATAGGGCCAATAATCGAGTCCGGCGCGTTTCAGATGCCGGTCATCGGTGGAAAATCCCAAGGGATGCACCAGGTGCAGATGGCTGTCGGTGGCGCCGCACAGACGGGCAATGGAACCGGTGTTCGGCGGAATCTCCGGTTCAACGAGGACGATATTAAATGGCTGTGGCATGGGCGAATCGGCATGTGGTAATTTACGGCGCCGTCTGTATACTCCAGCGTTTGCGGCGGCGACAAGGAAAAAAGAATGCGGGGAAAATATTCATGTGGTTTCGTCGGCATCCACAGCCAGGCGCCGTCATGGCGGCGTTGGTTTTCGGCGGTTTGCTGCTGGCCTGGCAGATTGGCATTGCTTTGTCCGGGTTGTGGCAGCGGGCCGAAGCGCCGTTATCCGTCACCTGTGACAACGGGCGTATGACACTGAACATGACAGCAACCGCCGATAGAAAAAACGCGGCGGACGCCTGCCAGCCCTTCACCAGCCGTCTGATCGCCATCAACCAAGCGACGGCCATGGCGTTGAGCGCCGTGCCTGGTATCGGCCCGGCCACGGCCAGCAAAATCGTCGCATATCGGGAAAAACATGGCGTCTTCCACTCGGCGGCTGACCTGGCCTTGGTGCCGGGTATCGGCGCTGTCAAAGTCGCCCGTTTCGCCGAATATCTGTCTTTTGAATAGTTTTCACATGAATACCAACACCGAAGCAATTCCGGCTATGTCAGTTTTGGCGCTGTTGGGGCCGACCGCCGTCGGTAAGACCGCGCTTTCCCTGCGCATTGCCGAAGAATTTTCCTGCGAAATCATCAGCCTCGATTCGATGCAGGTCTATCGCCGCATGAATATCGGCACGGCGAAGATTCGCCCGGAGGAACAGCGCGGTATTGCCCATTACTGTCTTGACTTGGTCGAGCCTGATGAAGATTACGATGCCGCCCGTTACGCCCGGGACGCCACAGCGGCCATGGCTGCCATTCGACAGCATGGTAAAATCCCGTTCTTGGTCGGTGGCGCCGGTCTGTATTTGCGGGCGTTGGAACAGGGTTTGTTCGCGGCGCCATCGGTCGATAAAGGTATTAGGATAGAGCTGTTAAAACAACTCGATAGAGAAGGAATCGAGAAGTTACATGATGAACTCGCCATCTGTGACCCCGAATCCGCCGCCCGCATTGACCGCCATGACCGCAGCCGGGTGTTGCGTGCCCTGGAAATTTACCGCGCCACTGGTGTGGCCTGGCCGGAACATCTGCGGCGGCAGCGGTTGGTCGGGGAACAAAATCAGGCGATGGTGAATCACGCGGCCAACCGTTTTATCAAGATTGGTCTTGATTGCCCGCGTGACCAACTCTACCGGCGCATTGATGAGCGCTGCCTGGCCATGCTGGCTGAGGGCCTGATTGGGGAAACGCGGGAGCTGCTCGCCGCCGGTTATTCCCGGCAATGCAAGGCGCTGAACGCCATCGGTTACCGCCATGTCATCGCCTGGTTGGCTGGTGATATCCAGTACGAGAAAATGCTTGAATTTTTTATGCGAGATACGCGTCGTTACGCGAAAAGACAGTTTACATGGTTTCGTCACGACCCGGCTGTCACCTGGTTTGACTGGCAGGAAGATGATGCGGTACTGGAGTTTATCGCCGAAACACTGAACGCTTCCGTGATTGGCTGTGTAAGGAATCCGCCCCATTGCCCAATCTCGACTCTTTGCCGCTGATGCTTGGTGCTGGCAAACGTTATTCTCACTATTCTTTCCCGCATACAACGATGGCGACAAGCCAAACCGCACTATCTAAGTTCCCGGAATTCTTTCAGGAAATATTGAGTGACAAAGGCGTTACCGATGCCGAGGACGTCCTCGCTTTTCTTTACCCGCGCCTCGACAAGCTGCCGCATCCGAAACAAATTCTCAATATGGAGGCGGCGGCCCAGGCGGTGGCCGAAGCCATCGAAGCGTCGCTCCCTGTCATTTTATGGGGCGATTACGATGTCGATGGCGTCACCGGCTCTTCGCTGCTGTATCTTTTCTTTCACGCCCTGGGGGTCACGGCACGCTGGTATATTCCCGACCGTTTTACCGATGGTTACGGTGTAAGCCTTGCCGCCTTCAATCGCGAATTCCCTGATCTGACCGGAAAAAAATTCCTTTTTATTACCGTCGATTGCGGCATTTCCGACCGTGAAGCCATCAGCGAAATCGTAAAGAAGGGCGGGCGGGTTATCGTCTCCGACCATCACCATTTACCGGCAGGTGGCCTGCCACCGGGCATTATCCTTAACCCACAGCAGCAGGATTGTGGTTTGCATGGTGAAGGGCTGGCTGGGGTCGGCGTCGCCTTCTATCTGGCGGCGGCGGTACGGGCGGCGCTGCGGGAACGGGATTTTTTTATCGGACTTCCGGAACCCGATCTGAAAAAATTACTGCCGTTGGTGGCCATTGGCACCCTGGCTGATGTCTCTCCGATCAGCAAAACCAACAGAATATTGGTGCGGTCAGGACTGGAGGCCTTGCCAGAATCATCCTTTCCCGGTTTGCGCGCCCTGCTNNGGCATACGGCCCAAAGGTGATGAGCGTAATGGCGAGCGGCAAGCGGTGGGCGAAACGAACCGTTTGTGGAACAAAAACCAGAGTCGGAATCATGCCTGGAATCCGATCACCTCGGAGGATATCGGTTTCGCCATTGGGCCGCTCTTGAATGCGGCGGGCCNNCATCGGCTGCCCGCCTGTTGATCAGCGGCGATGATTGCGAGGCGCGAAAAGCGGGCAGAGTGCTTTCTTCGATAAATAACGAAAGAAAAAGTATTTGTGATCAAAATATAGAATTAGCATTGCATTTGCTGCCGCCGAATCACGTCTTGGAACGGCAAAAAACCCTGGTGTTGACCGGGCGCTTTCATGCTGGCGTCGCTGGCATCGTCGCTGCGAAAATCGTCGAAAAAACCGGTAAGGCCACTTTTATTATTGCCCAGCCCGATGAGAACGGCGGTGAGGGCGGTGAACGGTCGGTCTTGTACCGAGGCTCNNGGCAGATCGCTGCCGGGTATCCATCTGGCCCTGTGCCTGAACCGCTGCGCTGAGTTGCTCGTCCATCACGGCGGCCACGCTATGGCGGCTGGCCTGTCGCTATCAGCCAGCAATCTTACTTCTTTCGCTGAAGCCTTTGAGGAAGCGGCACAAACTCTGTGGCGGCCTGCGGAGATGGCGGCTCAGCGCTGTTATCCGGTATCGGTGGAAATGGTGATGCGCCCGGAAAATCTGCGGCTTTTGTCGCTGCTCGAACCCTATGGCGAGGGCAATGCGCCACCGGTCTTTCAATCAGAGGAAGAGCTGGTCTTCGCCCGCGCCATGGGCGCCCGTGGCGAACATTTGCAGGTACTGTTGCGTGGCCGCGACAGCAATCACCGGGCGGTTGGCTTTTGGCTCGGCGACCATGTCAAAGCACTGCATCAGGCCAAGCGCTGCACGGTACGCTTCACGCCNNTGATACTGTTTCCTGGCAGGTGCGCCTGCTTGATATCCGTGCGATCAGCAAGTAATTGCATTACCATTTCATTATGCGCTCGCTCTAAGGATAGGATGGATAAAGAACTCATAACCAACGAATAAATTGAAGCGGTAATGACGCAATTGACAAATACATCTGTGGAATTTCATCATTTTACGCGAAATAAAGCGAAGTTGCGGAATCTATTCTGTACAGCATATATTGTTTAACATAATATACATTATGCGACATAA
>DOMU01000188.1:14348-14626 GCA_003509305.1 Desulfobulbaceae bacterium
CAAGAACCTTTGGTCAGCCGTTATACCAGTAAAGAAATGCAGTACCTCTTTTCCGACGAGTTCAAGTTCACCACCTGGCGTAAATGCTGGCTGGCCTTGGCGGAAGCTCAGTATGAAATGGGGTTGACCAATATCATCACTCCGCGGATGCTTGATGAGATGCGGGCCAATGTCGGCAATATTGATTATGGTCTGGCCGCCGCCAAGGAACGGGAGATCCGCCATGATGTCATGGCCCATGTTTATGAATTCTCGACGAAATGCCCGTCAGCCGCCGG
>DOMU01000188.1:14687-15043 GCA_003509305.1 Desulfobulbaceae bacterium
AATCTGGCGAAATTTTGCCGCGCTCACCACGATCTGGCCACGCTTGGCTACACCCACTATCAACCGGCGCAACCGACCACGGTCGGGAAACGTAATACATTGTATTTACAGGATATTATCATCGATCTCGATCATGTTGATTTCTTCTTGTCGCGTCTTCGCGCCCGAGGTGCCAAAGGTACGGTCGGGACGCAAGCGACTTTTCTCGAACTGTTCAGAGGCGATGACGAAAAGGTGCGGAAGATGGATGACCTGGTCGGAAAAAAACTGGGGTTCGATCAGGTGTTTTTTGTTACCGGCCAGACCTATACGCGCAAACTTGATATGAAACTGGTGGAAACGCTGGCTGGCATCGG
>DOMU01000119.1:0-6466 GCA_003509305.1 Desulfobulbaceae bacterium
ATGCTCAACTCCTGCGCGTCCGGCATTTCCGTGGTCAACATCGACAACGGTTTTGGCGCCGCCTGCTGCGCTGACGCCATCAACCGGCGCTGAAAGGGTTGTGAAACCTGACTGGCCACTCGCGGCCCCGCCTGCCTTGCGCATTTTCATCGTTTCGGTATAATCGTCAGGTTGTTCAGCCCGATTGACATGCTTTCAACCCTTGCCTTTTGCCCACGATACAGGCTCCTCTTTTGCCACATATTACCATGAACACCACCACCAAACTGAAACTGGGATTGCTGTTTTTCTTCGCCGTTCTTTCCGTTGTCATCCTGATGCCGTCTTTTTCCAGCAACATGCCGAGCTGGTGGACAAAATACCTCAGCCCTGGGGCCTTGCGGCTGGGCCTTGATTTGCAGGGTGGGATGCACCTGGTGCTGAAGGTCAATTTGCCGCAGGCGGAAATCAACACGCTGCAACTGACGACGAATGACCTGAAAGACACGCTCGCCGAAAAATCACTGAACGCCGTCTTGACACCGTCGAACGACCCGAATGTTGTTATTTTCACGCTGGCCAATACTGGGGCGTCTGAAGAGGTGAAGGGCATCATCGCCAAAGATTTTCCCGATCTGAACGCGAAAATCGAGGCACAGGCCGGCACATTCCCCAAAATTTTCCTCAGCCTAAGCGATAAGGCCAAATCCAACATCAAAAATGGCGCAGTGGGCCAGTCCTTGGAAATTCTCCGCAACCGTATCGACCAATTCGGCGTCACAGAGCCAGTTATTATTCGTCAGGGCGATGATCAGATTGTCATCCAGTTGCCGGGTGTTAAGGACAAGGAGCGGGCCATGAAGCTGATTGGCGACACCGCCCAGCTCGAATTCAAACTGGTCACCGACGCGCCTGGCCTCAATCTGCCCGCCCTGATTGACGAGGCGGAAAAGAGTGGTTCCTGGCGGGAGGGCGAGAACATGGCCAAATTGAACCGCGCCCTGCAAGCCTCGCTGCCGGGAGGAACCACGCTTTATTTTGAAAAAGATAAAGATCTGGCCACCGGCAGGGAAATAAGCCGGCCAATTCTGCTCGAAAATAAAACGCTGATGACCGGTGATATGGTCAAGGATGCCCAGGTGCGTATCGGCGGCACCTTCAACGAACCTTATGTCAGCCTCGACCTGACCGGACGCGGTGGCCGTCTCTTCGGCCAGATCACCGAACAAAACGTTGGCCGCCGTATGGCGATAGTGCTTGATGGCGTTGTCCGCTCGGCTCCGGTGATTCGTGAGCGGATATTGGGCGGTTCGGCGCAGATATCCGGCAGCTTTACCCATGCCGAAGCCAGCGACCTGGCCATCGTCCTGCGCGTTGGCGCCCTGCCGGCCCCGGTTGACATTATCCAGAATATGACGGTTGGGGCCAGCCTCGGCCAGGATTCGATCCAGAACGGTATTTATTCTGGTTTGTTCGGCACTATTTTAGTCATCGGCTTCGCGCTGATCTACTATCGTCTGTCCGGTCTGGTGGCCAACACCGCCCTGTTCCTGAATATTCTGTTTTTGTTCTCCGGTTTGGCCGTCCTGAGTTCGACGCTGACCCTGCCCGGCATCGCCGGTATTATTCTGTCTATCGGCATGGCCATCGACTCGAACGTCTTGATTTTTGAGCGCATCAGGGAAGAAATGGCCCTGGGCCGAACGGTGCGTTCGAGCATCGACGCCGGTTTTGACAAGGCCTTCTGGTCGATTATGGACTCGCAGGTTACGACGCTGGTCACGGCCCTGGCGCTGTTTCTTTTCGGCACCGGCCCGATCAAAGGTTTCGCTGTTACCCTGTCGCTGGGCATTATTTTTAACCTTTACACCTCCCTTACCTGTTCGCAGACGATATTTCATGCCATCAACCATTACTGGCCAATTCGCCGGATCAAGTATCTCCAGCTTTTGAAGAAGCAGTCTTTCGACTACATGCGGGTAAAAAATATCATGCTCTCCATCTCGGCGATAATGTCGATTTTGGGTATTATCGCCCTGATTCAGATCGGACGCGGCCACGCCAATCTCGGTGTCGATTTTGCCGGGGGTTCGCTTTTTCAGTTCAAAGCCGAGCAAAACTTTTCGCTCGAAGAGGTGCGTGACGCGCTCGCTGCCGGTGGTTTCAGCGATGTTGACCTGCAAGGAGTGGAAAATAACAGCCGGTTGATTGTCAAACTGAAGAAAGAGGAAAAAATCATTGGCGACGCGGCGGCAAACGTTACCACGTTGTTGAACACGAGCTTTCCCCAAAACCATTTTGTCATGGAAAGCCAGGAGGAAATCGGCTCTTCAGTCAGCGACACCCTGCGCAATCAGGCCTATCTCGCCATTTTTCTGTCGCTTGTTGGCATCGTCGGTTACCTGGCCTTTCGCTTTGACATCCGCTTCGGCCTCGCCGCCATGCTTTCGACACTGCACGACGTGTTCAGCGTCATAGCCATCTGCTGGCTGATGAATATGGAAATGAATCTGCTTTTAGTGACCGCCATCCTGACCCTCGCCGGGTATTCACTGAACGACTCGGTGGTCATCTTCGACCGCATCAGGGAAAATACCGCCAAACATCCGGACTTGCCTTTGGGTTCGATCATTAATCTTAGCGTTAACGAAGTCCTGAGCCGGACGGTGATCACCGGCACCACGACTTTGATGGTGCTGGTGTCACTGTGGTTTCTCGGTGGTCCGGTATTGCACGATTTTTCAAGCGTGCTGCTGATTGGCATCGTCATTGGCACGTATTCGTCGATTTTCGTCGCCAGCCCGATCTTGACCATGATGCCTGAACGGAAGCTGGCTCGATGATAATGGCACAAGAAGACAGCGCGGCCATATCCGCGATCGGCGCTGGTGAAAGCTTCCGTTTCGCCTGCCATCCCGGTCTGGCCTGTTTCACCGAATGCTGCCGTATGCTCGAGCTGGAACTCCACCCCTATGATTTCGTCCTTTTGCGCCGCGCCACCGGTCTTGATTCGTCGCAATTGTTCGAGCGCTACATCATTCAGGAGGAGGATGACCCTCGTTTTCCCTTGCCCCGTCACTATCTGGCCATGGTCGATGATGGCCGCGCCAGTTGTCCCTTTGTCGGCGAAAAAGGCTGTCGCATCTACCCGTTACGGCCCCNNATTGGGCGCGCCGTTTTGTTTCACGGCGAGGCGGTGGAAGAGCGTTTCGTTTTGGTTGGGGAGGCGCATTGCCAGGGTTTTAAACATGGTCCATCCTGGGGGCCCGCCGAATACCTGGCCTCGCAGGGCCTCGAACAAATCAACCGCTGCCACGACGCGGTGGCGCGTCTTATCCAGCGTCCGGAGATGAAAAGCTTTGTACCGGGCGAGGAAGAGAAGCGGCTGTACGTTTTGGCCCTGTGTCAGATCGACCTGCTCCGCGCTTGCTTACGGGACGGTGTCTTTGCCGATTTCAAAATGGATGCCGAAGCCAGCGACGAAGATTTGCTGATTCACGCCGCCGCCTGGCTGGGCGAGAGATTTTTCCCCGCTACCTGGTCATCGTCATGCTGAAGGCGCTGATCTTCGACTGCGACGGAGTGATGTTCGACTCCAGGGAGACCAACCGCGCCTACCATGACCATCTCCTGGCCGCCTTCGGCCTGCCGAGGATGGATGAGGAAGAGCTGGAGTATGTGCACATCCACAACGTCTGGGAAAGTGTCGCCTATATTTTCCGCAATTCCGCCGTGCCGGTTGAAAAGGTGCACGAATTCCGTTTGCGGGACGACTATCGCCCATTTTTCAGATATATGAAGATGGAGCCTGATTTGCGCCCGTTTTTGACCATGGCGCATCGCTATTTCAAGCTGGCCATCGCCACCAACCGCACCAACACCATGGAGATGATCCTCGAAGATTTCGACCTGAGCGGTTTTTTTGACAAGGTGATGACCGCGGAAAATTCCCGGCACCCTAAACCGTCACCGGAGCCGTTACTGGAAATTTGCGAAACCTTCGGCTGCCAGATTGACGAGGCGCTTTATATCGGCGATTCGGCCATTGACGAGGAATGTGCCCGTGCCTGTGCCATGCCCTTTGCCGCCTTCCGTAATTCACGCCTTGCCGCCCGTTATTATATCAATTCCTTCATGGAAATTTCCACACTGCCACCGGTAGCGGCGGTAATGGCGACAGTCTGAAGCTCCCGGTAATCCCGTGGAAGCGCTCTCGGTGGCCGTCCAAGTATCAAGTTGAGATTACAGCAGAAAACGGAATTCGCCTTTGCCGAGCAGGTCGTGCAGGTGCAGAACTCCGAGTAGGGTGCCATCGGCGTCGGTGATCGGCAGGACGGTGATTTCGTGCTGCTGCATGATGCTGAGGGCATTGGCGGCCAACGCTTCGGCGCCGATAGTGATCGGATTTTCCGTCATCAGTGCCCGCAGGGGCATATCAGTGAAGGCGGCGCCGCGCTCGGCCAGGAAACGGCGAATGTCGCCGTCGGTGATGATACCACGTGGAATATTTTTGCTATCGATAACGACGATGGCGCCAAGATTACGGGCGTTCAAGATGGCAAGGGCGGTTTGGGCGCTTTCCTCGAGACCAACCACTGGCGCCGNNGTCACCTCGCGCACCTGTACCCTGAGCCGTTCGCCGAGGCTGCCGCCAGGGTGATTTTCACGAAAATCCCGTGCCTGAAAATTTTTCTGATGCAACAGCACCACCGCCAGCGCATCGCCCATGGCCAGTGTCGCCGTGGTACTGGTGGTTGGGGCCAGACCGAGCGGGCAGGCTTCACGCGGCACTTTGATATTCAAGGTGACATCGGCCAAACGGGCCAAGGCCGAATGACGGCCTCCGGTCATGGCAATGACCTTGTTGCCGCGTTTTTGCACGATGCCGAGCAGGCCATTCAGTTCGGTGGTTTCACCGGAATAGGAAATGGCCAGGATGGCATCGTCTGACATAACCATGCCGAGATCGCCATGCAGGGCCTCGACCGGATGCAGAAAGCAGGCCGGAGTACCGGTGCTGTTCAGGGTGGCGGCGATTTTCTGGCCAACCAGGCCGGATTTGCCGATGCCGGTGATCACCACCCGCGACGGGCAGGCCAAAAGAATTTCGATGGCGCGGGCGAATTCGCCGCCGAGATTGCCTCGCACCGTTTGCAACCCTTCCTCCTCAACTTCAAACACCCGCCGCGCCTCATCAAGCATCGTCTCCATCATCCTGTCCTTTTCTATTACCTGTGGATTTTCCCGGCCCATGAAAATATCAATATTTTACTAACGGCCAACCCGATTTTCATGTTATCATAACACGTTTTGGCTTCTTTTGCCGCAGCGAAAACGCCTGGGCATGTTCTGGAGCCGATTAAAGCCATTCTGTTTCTTCAGGGAGATTTGCATCATGTCAAGTTATCTGTTCACCTCTGAATCCGTCTCGGAAGGCCATCCTGACAAGGTTGCCGACCAGATTTCCGATTCGATCCTCGACTCCATTCTGGGAAAAGACGCTAAAGCCCGCGTTGCCTGCGAGACTCTTGTCACTACCGGTATGGTGGTTATCGCTGGCGAGATCACGACCAGCGCCTGGGTCGATATGCCGCATGTGGTGCGCGAAACAGTGCGGGACATCGGCTATAATTCGTCGGAGATGGGCTTCGATTGGCAGTCCTGCGCCGTACTGACCTCGATCGACAAACAGTCGGCGGACATCGCCCAGGGCGTTGATGAGGGCACGGGGGTTGACCTCGACCAGGGCGCCGGCGACCAGGGTTTGATGTTTGGTTACGCCGCCGATGAAACCGATGTTCTCATGCCGCTGCCGATTACTCTGGCGCACCGGCTGACTAAACGCCAGTCAGTGGTGCGCAAATCGGGCCTTCTGCCTTGGCTCAGGCCCGACGCCAAGAGCCAGGTGACGGTGCAGTACGACCACGATGTGCCAAAACGCCTGGAAGCGATCGTTCTTTCCACCCAGCACAGCCCGGACGTGGGCTACGAGACGCTAAAAGAGGCGGTAATGGAAGAAATCCTGAAACCGATCCTGCCCGCAAAAATGATTGATAAGGACACGAAATTCTTCATTAATCCGACCGGGCGCTTCGTTATTGGCGGGCCGGTTGGCGACTGCGGCGTCACTGGGCGGAAGATTATCGTCGATACCTACGGTGGCAAAGGCTCACACGGTGGCGGCGCTTTTTCCGGTAAGGACCCGTCGAAGGTGGATCGTTCCTCTTCTTATATGGGACGTTACATCGCGAAAAACGTCGTGGCGGCGGGTATCGCCAAACAACTGGAAGTGCAGATCGCCTACGCCATCGGCATCTCGAAACCGGTATCGGTTAACGTCAACAGTTTCGGCAGCGGCAAACTGCCGGACCAGAAAATCCGCGAGTTGATTATCGCCCACTTCGATATGCGTCCGAAGGCAATCATCCAGCAGCTCGACCTGCTGCGGCCCATCTACAAGGCCACCGCCGCCTACGGTCATTTTGGC
>DOMU01000119.1:6517-6655 GCA_003509305.1 Desulfobulbaceae bacterium
CAGAATTTTCCGGGGAGCGCTGCGAGATTTTTCCTGAATATTCCAGAAAATCCCAGGCCCGGAAGCCACCGCGGCAGCGATGGTTCAAGAAGAACGGCGCTCGCCTTCATCCCCGCCGGACGCGGGGCGGCGAGCGCC
>DOMU01000079.1:0-723 GCA_003509305.1 Desulfobulbaceae bacterium
GCTGGTGCCGGAGGTGGCGCCGCTCAGCAGAATGCTGCATCCTCGCTATACCTTCGACGAGTATATGGTCGGCGAGTCGAACATCCTGGCCGAATCGGCCTGCAAGTCGATGGCTTCGAGAGACGACGCCATCGGCCCCTGCCTGTACCTGAACAGCGGCACCGGTTTGGGCAAAAGCCACCTGACCCAGGCCGTCGCCCACAAGGTGCTGCGCGAATCGCCGATGACCCGCCTATATTATCTCTCGGCTCAGCAGTTCTCAAGCGAGATGGTGCGCGGCATCCAGGCCCACGCCATGGAGCGGTTCAAAAATAAGTACCACGACAACTGCGATTTGCTGTTGCTCGAAGATGTCCATATCCTTTCCGGCAAGAAGAAAACCCAGGAAGAACTGAACCTGTTGCTCGACTACCTGATCCGTTCCGGCAAACGGGTAATCTTCACCGCCAACGCCGCGCCGAGGGATTTGAACATCGACGGCGAATTGCGCTCGCGCATGATGTCCGGCCTTGTCGCCACCATCCAGAATCCCGATATCGCCACGCGGCTGCGCATCGTCGCCGGCAAGGCGCGGCAGCAGGGCCTCCACCTGCCGCCCGATGCCATCGCCTACTTAGGAAAAAATATTTTCGGCGATGTCCGCCAGATCGAATCGGCGCTGATCGCCCTGAAAACGCGGACACGCCTGGCTGGCGGCCTGTTGTCGCAGAAGCTGATTGAAGA
>DOMU01000079.1:729-2270 GCA_003509305.1 Desulfobulbaceae bacterium
CGGCGGTGGCCGGTCAGCCACAGGCCTTAACACCGCAAACGGTGGCCGAGCTGATTGCCCGCCAGTTTGGTCTCAGCGCCGACGACCTCGAATCCCGCTCCCGCGAGAAGCGCATCACCCTGCCGCGCCAGATCGCCATGTACCTCTGCCGCAAGTACACCAACTGCTCGCTCGAAACAATCGGCAAGCAGTTCAAACGCAACCACGCCACCGTCATCCACGCCATCAAAACCATCAACACCAAGGTGACGCGCGACACATCCCTGGCCCATCAGGTCGAGCTGCTCGGCGATAAGCTACGGGGATGATGCATAAAAAGCTTGGCAGAAGGATATGTCCCCGTTTATTTAACCTGCCAATCAGTAGCGTTGGTACCAGTTTGAATATCCACAGCGGATACAGTCGGTGGGATGGTTACGCCGTCGAGCTCAGCGGCAAGCACCTCGCCTGGAGCGCAGCCGGCGCCTTTAGCGGGAGTTTTTTTAATATATATATTCGTCGAGTCATCATCCATGGCGAAGCAGCTATCGCCGTTGCCATGCTTCGTAACCGCCACCCAGGTGATCGCCGTCTCGGCGCCTTCATCCGGCGGGGTATCAGTATCGACGAGAGCCGATACACCGTTACTTAAAGACATCATATCGCCTTGCGGGTTATTGGCATTGCTGACGGTGCAAAGCATTGGCACATACGCCGTATTGCCACCGGTAACAAGCTCTCCACCGGCGCTCTCGTAACCGCCATCCTCACAATTTAATTTATTTACATCGCCCTGGAAACTCACACCAAATTTCTGTGTTGTCGCGTTCAGATTGGCCTGGGCTGTGGCCACGTTTTTCAAGTCACTCAGCGCGCTGGCATTATAAGCATTGATGCGCGAGGCATTGAACTTCGGGACGGCGATAGCCGCCAGGATGCCGATAATGGCAACGACGATCATCAACTCGACCAGGGTAAAGCCTTTCTCATTCCGCAACTTCTTCATTGGCACGCCCTCCTTGAATTGGGTTGAGGCATCGACTTTCCTGGCCTTTTAACGCCGCTTTACAGGCGCCTTGGGACAGCGCCAAACGCCGCTCCCAACACCCATCACCGTGGTACGTTTTATCGCCAGGCAAACTTCAAGCCACACGTTATCCCGCCAGTTCGAATATATGGCTTATAAACATAGCCGACAGCGTGCTGTCAATAGTCTGACCAAATCTTTACCAAAAACTTACCAGGCCAAGGGAATTTCTTGATAATCCAACGACATATAACGGATGAATACGGACAATAAAAAAACCGGAATCCTTAATTCCCTCAAGGATTCCGGTTTTTATCGGACTGATTCAGACAATATCCAACATGATGGCGGAGCGGACGGGACTCGAACCCGCGATCTCCGGCGTGACAGGCCGGCATTCTAACCGACTGAACTACCGCTCCAGCGCTTATGCCGGGTGGTGGGCGAAACAGGGATCGAACCTGTGACATTCGGCTTGTAAGGCCGACGCTCTCCCAGCTGAGCTATTCGCCCCGGCAATAAAAACGTAACGCCA
>DOMU01000079.1:2275-2859 GCA_003509305.1 Desulfobulbaceae bacterium
TTCTTTTGGCGGCGTCAAGGGAAAAGTCGGGATAGAAAAACCCGGCGCCAATTTCCCCCCTTTCACTTGCCAAGCAGCCGCAAAAATTCCTCTTCGCTAAGAATCTCTTTGCCCAGTTCCCGCGCCTGCTTCAGCTTGCTGCCCGCTTTATCGCCAGCCACCACATGGGTCACCTTCTGATTTATCGTGCTGGCCACCTGACCGCCGTGTTCCTTCACCAGCTTTTTCGCCTCGTCACGGTTCAGCTGGCTGAGACCGCCGGTGAAAACCACGGTCATGCCGGCCAGCCTTCCGCCTGCTTTCACCTCCGCTGGCCGGATGACCACGCNNCCCGCCGCTCGCAGATCGCCGAGCAGCTTCCGGCTGTCTTCCCGCGCAAAGAATTCGATGATTGAACCGGCGGCCTCATCGCCGATGCCGTCAATGGCCATTAACTCGTCGCTGGTGGCGGCGGCCAGTTGTTCAAGACTGGCGAAATGCTCCTCCAAAGCGGTGGCGGTGACTTCACCAACATGGCGAATGCCGATGGCGGCGATGAAGCGGCCCAGGTTTGGCGTCTTTGTGGCTTCAATGGCGGCGATAAC
>DOMU01000079.1:2882-3065 GCA_003509305.1 Desulfobulbaceae bacterium
GCGATACCGCTGATGAGTCCTGCCGCCAATAACTGCTCGATAGATTTTTTCCCCAGACCTTCGATATCGAGTCCGGCCTTCGAGGTGAAATGCGCCAGCTCCCGCAACCGTTGCGCCGGGCACAGCGGATTAACGCAGCGCAACACCGCCTCGCCCGGCTCTTTACGCAGCCCGGCGCCGCAG
>DOMU01000041.1 GCA_003509305.1 Desulfobulbaceae bacterium
ATTACAAATCAGCTGCTCTGCCAATTGAGCTACGCCAGCGCATAGCGACTTGTCAGATTACACTGCCAACAAAAAACTGGCAAGATGTTTTTCACAATTCTTATTCTCCATTACCGCTGGCGTTTCCTGCCACGGGCCAGGCCGCGATGAGAAACAAAAAAATCATTGTACAAAACTGCTGGTTCTGTAGCGCTCGAAGCACAGGGCAACAGTCCGGTAAACGATATGCGCGAACTTGGTGTACGGCATATACAGAAACAACATCATAACTGAAATAAGATGCAAATAGTAAACGAAATAACCGGTGAGAGGAAACCCGCCACCCCAACGCAGAAGTTCAGCCAGCAAACCTGTAATGCCAACCGCAGCGATTTCCCAAATTAAAAACCAGTCGTAAAAAGTATTGCTGGCACGGCCCTCAGCTTCCATTTTGCGACGGGTTTTCCATAAAATCCAAATGCCATAGAGCATGGCAATGGCCGAAACGTTGGCAATCAGCTTGAACGGATCCCACCATACCATCGGGCCATGCAGCGATGGCCAGATCAATCCGAGAATATCATTTTTCGTCAATGACCAGCAGGTGGCGAGAAAGAGGCCAATGAAAGCAAGGACCAGAGGCAGATGGCCGGATACTCGGTCATAATTGGTTTTGCAGTCTTTGAAACGTTTGTGCTGCAAGGTTTCCCAAATCGACGGCCACAAAAATTGGCTGATAAACTGCCAGAGCGAGGGACGATAAGTGGCTTTGATCTCCATATCGGCGACCATAGCCTTCCACATCCTGGTGACACCCATCCAGCAGGAGATAATGGCGATGAGTGACGACACGCCCATAATCACGGCAATGAAAGCGATATTTTTGCCATACCATTTGAAGGTCCATTCGCCGAAGAAGTACTGATAACCATCTTTGGCAAAATCCCAAAAGTGTTGCGGGTGACCAATCTCTACCTGCTTTCGGAAAATTTCCACTGGGGAAAGACCACCAATAAACGTGGACAAGACCCACATAAAAAGGATGACCACCGCTGGCAAGCCGATGAGAATCGGTAGATTTTTCGCGCTGGTGGCTAGCCTGGCCAAACCTTTAGGCCAGGCGAATTGCTGATAGGCGTAAGCGCGGATCGCGCCCAGAGTGTCTCCAGGTTTGGCGCCGCGCGGGCATTTTTCCGTGCAATCACCGCACTGATGGCACAGGAAAACATCCGGGTCGGTAACAAGTTTATCTTTCAAACCCCACGAGGCCCAAATCATCTCCTTGCGGGGAAAAGGCTTCTTGTCCGAGGACAAGGGACAGGCCACGGAACAGGTGGCGCACTGAAAGCACTTCTTCAGCGTATCGCCACCGGCCGTTTTCAACTCACGAATAAATTCGAGATCGGGCTGAACGTTCATATCTTTCTCCTGTTTGATTCACCCAACGCACAACATATCGATCGGTATGCGCCAGCCGCGCTTCTTACGACGCGACCGGCGCGGCAGTGCATCAGAAGCCCTTAAACGGGTTGGGACCCATGCCGACAATCTCATCAACGAATTCGTTGATGATGGCTGGGATTTTATCGAAATCGGTAATCGATACCTGCCTGGCCGCGCAGCGCTCCGACTCAAGGCCGAGGCTCGACAGGGTATCACTGATATTCTCCATGCGCTTGTTGGCGATTTCCGATCCTTTGATGAAGTGGCACTGGTAATCGTCACCGTAGCTGCATCCGAGCAGCATGGCGCCATCCATACCCGCCGACAAGGCATCGCGAATCCAGGCCATGTTCACCGAACCAAGGCAACGCACCGGGATGAAACGCACCATATGGCTCAGGCCATTACGCCGCATCCCCGACATATCGAGCGCCGGCAAGGCATCGTTTTCACAGACAAAGACCACAATGCGCAGCCGGTCTTCATCGTCCTCCGGCACCTCGATCGCTTTGATCATCGAACCGATCATGTCGATGTTGTAATCTTTGAAACCGATGATGCGTTCGGGGCAAGCGCCCATACAGGTACCGCAACGGCGGCAACGGGTCGGATTGGGCAACGGCGTGCCGCGCTCATCGTCATCTAAGGCGCCGAATGGGCATTCCTCGGTGCAGCGTTTGCACTGAGTGCAGCGCTGAAAGAAGAAATCCGGATAGGTGGCATCACCGGAACGGGGATGCACGGCGACACCGCGCTCGGTGGCTTCGAGACACTGAATGGCCTTCAGCGCCGCGCCGGTCGCGTCGTCAATGGTTTCTTCCATCGTTTCGGCCTTGCGCACGCCACCACAGGTATAAATGCCGGTGCGCCGCGTTTCATACGGGAAGCAGATGAAATGCGAATCGGCATAGCCATCGAACAGCTCGATATCAAGGAAAGCGGGACCCTGGCGATAGGCCAGATTGATGCTGTATTCATGCAGCGTCACCGGTTCCATGCCAGCGGCCAAAACCACCATATCAACATCAAGCACCAGTTCTTGGCCCAAAAGGGTGTCTTCGGCGATCACCCGCACCTGGCCACCGTTTTCCTCAACCTTGGTGACCGAGGCTTTGGTCATGAAAACACCGTCGTTTTGCTGCACCGCCTTATAAAACAACTCCATATGACCGGGTGTGCGCATATGCTGGTACAGGATGTAGGCCTGACCGTCGGCATTGTCATCGCAAACATACTGCGCCTGTTTCAGGGCTACCATCGAGGTGACGGAGTTGCAGTAGGGGAAATCCTCGTCATTGTCTTTGCCGCCAGGACTCTGAACAAAGGCCACCTTCGCCGGCACCTTGCCCTCTTTGGCAATCTTTTCAAACTCGGCGTTGGTGACAACTTTGGCAATACGACCATGGCCGAGATGCTCATACTGATCGATATTAGCCGGTTTCCAGCCAGTCGCCAGCACCACGGCGCCAACCATCACGGCATTGGCATCGACGGCGGTATAAGGCTGCAGACCTTTATTAGGATCTTCTTTTTCACCTTTGGTAATCATATCCTGCTCGTCAACACCGACCTTCACCGGCGCATCCCATTCGCTGGCGCTGCCAGCGGCCTTGAAAGAGACGCGAAAGGCCCCAGGCGCTCCGGCGATACGAGCGACTTCAGTCCCGGTTTTAATCTGGATATTGGCGTTGCCCGTGACCGAGGCCAGCATCGCCGCCACCGGATTTTCTTCAAGGTCAACCCAGGGATATTGGCTGGGGAACGATTTACGCCAGCCAAGAGCCTTGCCGCCGAGCACGTTTTCTTTTTCGACAAGAATAACCTGATAACCGGAAGCTGCCGCTTCTTTGGCCGCGGTCAGGCCGGCGATGCCGCCACCCATGACCATGATGGTCTTGCTCATGTTCTCGAGCTTATAGGGTTCGGGCAGCTCAGTTTTCTCGGCGCGGGTACAGGCCATGCGCATGTAGTCGGCGGCGGCTTCGTTGAGAAATGCCTTCGCCTCTTTGTGCGGCTCTTTACCCTCTTCGGGTTTCATTTCCGACCAGATGACCTGCTCGCGCAAATTAGCGCGAATGGTGATCGTCTGCGGGCCAAAATTGAATTCTTTGGTCATGACCCGCTGCGAACAAGCGCCAATAATCACAGTATTGACTCCGCCTTCGACATCGGCGGCAATCATTTTCCGCCCTTCCTCACCGCAGAGAAAGTTGTGTTTCTTGCAGTCCATGGACATTTCTTTGCCAACCATGGACACAAGCCCATCCACATCAAGCGCATCGCCAATGCCACAGCCTGAACAGATATATGCGCAATATTTTTTATCCATTGCAACTACCTCCTGGAAACCTGAAGAGCCTTGAGAGCCGCGGCGGTTGATGACTGAGCGCAGGTAACGACGTCGGCAGCCTTTTTGGCGCAACCGGCAGCGTAATATCCTTTATCCGCTTCAGAAAGCAAGAAGCCATTGACATCCTGCCGCACGGCCACCGGCATCGGCTCAATAGCGGCGCTCGGCTGCATACCGGTGGCCAGAACCGCCATATCGACTTTCTGAGAGATTTTCTCCATGGTCACGGCGTTTTCGGCGATCAGGGTAACGCCACCATCCGCTTCCAAGGTGATATCGGCAACCTTGCCTTTGATAAACTTGGCTTTGGCATCGGCCATCCGCTCGGCGCGGAATTTTTCGTATTTTCCAGGGGTTCTCAAGTCAATATAAAACACATAAATTTCGGCATCCGGATACTGCTCACGGACATAGCTCATCTGTTTGAAGGTTGCCATGCAGCAAATATGCGAGCAATATTCCAGATGATTTTCATCGCGCGAACCGGCGCACTGGACAAAACCAATCGACTGAATTGGCTTATTGTCACCGGGGCGCAGTATCTTGCCGTCGGTTGGCCCGCTCGGCGAGGCTAAACGTTCCATCATCATGTTAGTAATGATGGCTGGAGACTGGCCAAATTTCAGGTTATCGATTTTACGGGCATCATAGGGAACCCAGCCAGTCGCCCAGACGATGGAAGCGACATTGATGGTCAGCGTTTCCGCCTTCATCTCCAGGTCGATAGCGCCATATTTGCACGCCTTAGTGACGGCTTTCGCGCCTTCGGTGGAGAGCTTTTCTTTATTGATGGCGTAACGGCGAGGAAAAGCCATCGGATGCGGCAGATAAATCGCCTTGGATTTATCCAGGTCGAAGTTGAAGTCGTTATCCACCTCGTCGGGGCAAGCCGCCGTGCAATCTCCACAGGCCGTACAGTTGCTGTTGACGTAACGCGGCGCGACATTCAGTTTCACTTCGTAATTACCTGGACCGCCAGTCACCGACTGAACGGTAGTCATTGTGTATGTGCGTATCCGCCGGTTATCCCGGATACGGCGGAAATTGATTTCCAATCCACAACTCGGCGGGCACAATTTGGGAAAATATTTGTTCAGCTGCGCGACCCGCCCACCGAGAGACGGGCCTTTTTCGATCAGAAATACATCATTCCCTACCTCGGCGGCTTCCAAGGCAGCGGTCAATCCGCTGATTCCGCCGCCCACGACTAGTACCGCACCCGCGGCGCTATGCTCGTCTGCCATGCTTTCCTCCATTATTCGTTGTCTTTCCATGCATCACATCCTCAATGGCTCAATAGCCAAACAACGCAGCCAGCCACGCGCTGGCATATCAGTTTCCTCAGGCCACCGCAAGGGCGATTTTATCCGGAGAAGACAAAGATGGTTTCTTGATAAAAAAATCTCCAGGGACAAACTACCGCCCCTGGAGATTCTTTACTTCAACTCACCGGTCAGGCCAAATTACAGCCAAGGATCGGTCGAAAAGATGTTCTTGCACTCGACTTTCTCGCACTTCCACTCTTGCGTGTCCGGATTGAAGGTAGAGTTGACGAAGCACTTCCAATTGGCCTCATCAACACCCGGGAAATCAGAGCGATAGTAGAAGCCCGGATAGCGGGATTCTTTCCGGAACTCAATGTGACGGATGTGAGCCTCAACGCACCAGATGCGGTGATAATTCTCCCAGCAGCGCAGCAACTCGTGCAGATCGCCAGCAGCCATCTTCTCAGCGTCTTCGCGGAGCAGGCGGAGCAGATCAAGGCAGATGTTGAGCAGTTTACCGGAAGTCATATAGTAGGTGGCAACACCGCCGCCATACTCATCGGTCGCCTTCATCAAACGCATCATCAAGCCAGCTGGTTTGCAGTAGTTCGGATTAACATCAGCGGCGGTGGTAGCGCCAACGAACTCGTGATAACGTTTAACCGGGGCGTAAATTTCATCAGCGATCTGCTGCGCGGTCTGCTTCAGTTCCGGTTTGAAGCTGGCGTTGTCCCGGCAGAACTTAACCATCTGTTTGGCGGCGATACGGCCCTCGGCATGAGAACCGGAGGAAAACTTGTGACCGGAAGCGCCAACACCGTCACCAGCGGTGAATAGACCGTCAACCGTGGTCATACGGTTGTAACCCCATTTGTACTTGTGAGCACGGGAGTCATTCTGGATATCCGGTACCCAAGCCTCATTCGGGCCAGAGGTCCAGATACCGCAGCAACCGGAATGGGAACCGAGCATATACGGTTCAGTCGGCATAACCTCGGAACCGACCTTCTCCGGCTCGACATCCATACCGGCCCACAGACCAGCCTGACCGACCGACATGTCGAGGAAATCTTCCCAAGCCTCAGATTCCAGGTGCTTCCAGAATTTTTTGATTTCTTTATCGTCCATGCCTTTGGCTTTCTTATCTTCCAGGAAGGCGTTCAGGGCGACATCGGTGGCCATATAAATCGGGCCACGGCCAGCTTTCATCTCGTTGAGCATCAAGTGGTTACGCAGACAAGTCGGGGTAACCGGCGACCCGCCATAGGGCATGAATTTTTCCAATTCAGGCTTGGCGGCAGCAGGCGAGGCATAGTCCTGACCCAGACCGTTCTGAACTTTCGCTTTGAACAGCAGGAACCACGCGCCAACCGGACCGTAACCATCTTTGAAACGGGACGGGGTGAAGCGATTCTCCATCATGGTCAGGGTGGCGCCAACCTGAGCGCACATGGTGTAAGTCGAACCGGCATTCCATACCGGGTACCAGGCACGGCCTTTGCCCTCACCAGTGGAGCGCGGACGGAAGATGTTAACCGCGCCACCGCAGGCAACAAGAGCGGTCTTGCATTTGAAGACAAAAACCTTGTTTTCACGAGTCGAGAAACCAGCGGCGCCGGCAATCTGATTCGGTTTGTTTTTGTCTAAAAGCAGTTTGACGATAAAAATACGCTCAAGGACGTTCTCATCGCCAAGAGCCATTTTCGCCGGCTCGGCAACGATGCATTTATAGGACTCACCGTTGATCATGATCTGCCATTTACCGGTACGAACCGGGGTGCCGCCCTCACGAAGCGATTTCGCCGGCTTGGAACCATCAAGGTTGTCACCGTTGGCGTCTCTCTTCCAAACCGGCAGGCCCCACTCTTCAAAGAGTTTGACCGACTCGTCAACATGACGGCCACAGTCATAGATCAGGTCTTCGCGAACGATACCCATCAGGTCGTTGCGAACCATTTTAACGTAGCTTTCAATCGGGTTTTCACCAATGTAGGTGTTGATCGCCGAAAGACCTTGGGCGACGGCGCCGGAACGCTCTAAAGCGGCTTTGTCCACCAATTTAATTTTCATGTCGGCGGGTGCCCATTTTCTGATCTCGAAGGCGGCGCCGCAAGCAGCCATACCACCACCAATGATGAGGGCATCAACTTCCTGCTCAACGATTTCAGGATTTACAACGGCGGGAATCTCACCTTTTGGTTTATTAGGCAGTGCCATATCTATTCTCCTTAGAAGGATTTATTTTTCAACTCACAAAACAACGCCTTCACGACATCAACCCTATCTCATTTCGGAGAAGGAAGATCCTTTTCCAGAAGCAGGCATTCATCGTCGAGATTGGCGCCCATCTGGCCGACATAAGCGTTGGCCTTGCCTTCAGCCGTGGTGCGTACCGGAAATTTGAAACGCTTGATGTTGCCATTGCGGAATTTGACGGTCCACATAATGGAATCGGCACTGCGCATCGGGTGAACCTGGCCACCCATCGGCACGAAGTCATCGTAGCCGCGGACGAAAATCGCGCCCTGAGGACAAATTTTAACGCAGGAATAGCACTCCCAGCAGGCATCCGGCTCCTGGTTGTAGGCTTTCATCTCGCCTTTCTCCAGTACCATCAGGTCGTTTGGACAAATGTACATACATGCGGTCTTGTCCCCGCCTTTACAACCGTCACATTTGGAAGGATCTACATAACTTGGCATTTAACTACCTCCTCAGTCTGAGATTATAATCTGCCATTCGCTTTGAACGACAGGCCACTTTCCCCGCGCAAAAACTTCACAGAACTTCACCAAAACCGATGCCCGTCAATTGTAAAGCTCACAGAGTTATTGATAAGAAACGGGCAATACCGCGTTTGTGCGGCGAAGATTGCCACGGAACATTCTATCTGTCAACAGCAAGATTGCTCGTTGCACAAAAGCTTATGGAACCATATCCCGTTTCAGCAGTACCTCGCGCGGCTTGGCTCCATCCGCTGGCCCAACGATACCGTTTTTCTCCATGCTCTCGATCATTCGCGCCGCCCGGTTATAACCAATTCGCAGGCGGCGTTGCAGCATCGAAATCGAAACTTTCTCGAGTTCGGCGACGAAGGCCAGCGCCTCGTCATAGTGCTCGTCAGTTTCCTCACCTTCCTCTTCGTCCGCCATTTCCGAATCGTTCTCCACGTCCTCGAACATCGCCGGGTCATAATGCGCCTGCCCTTGCGCCTGGAGAAATTCGACGATCCGCATCGTTTCCGCCTCGGAGATGAAAGCACCATGAATACGTTGCAGGGTGGAAGTACCCGGCGGCAGATAGAGCATGTCACCCATCCCCAGCAAGTGCTCAGCCCCCATGCTGTCGAGGATGGTGCGGGAGTCGATTTTCGACGACACCTTAAAAGAAATCCGGGTTGGGAAATTGGCCTTGATCAGCCCGGTTAAAACGTCGACCGAGGGACGCTGGGTGGCCAGAATCAGGTGCATCCCGGCCGCCCGCGCCATCTGTGCCAACCGGGCAATCGAAGTTTCCACATCCTTCGAGGCAACCATCATCAGATCGGCAAGTTCATCGACAATAACAACGATATAGGGCATTTTTTCGTCATGACACTGGTTGTACGAATCAAAACTCTTTACCCTGGCTTCTTCCAGCATCCGGTAACGGCGTTCCATCTCGCGAACCGCCCAATTCAGGGCGCGGGAAGCGAGTTTCGGATCAACAACTACCGGATGCAGTAAATGTGGAATTCCCTCATAACCGGAAAGCTCGATTCGTTTCGGGTCGATCATGAGAAAACGCACCTCGTCGGGCGTGGCGTTATAGAGGATCGAGGCGATTATGGTATTGATGCCGATGCTCTTACCAGCTCCGGTGGCACCGGCGATCAGCAGATGCGGCATCTTGGCCAAATTACCGAGAGCGATATTGCCGACCACATCGACGCCCAGAGCCACGGTCAGTTTGGCGGCAGCGGCCTGGCGATAACTTTCTGCCGCCAGGATGTCGCGGATAAAGACGATCTGCCGTTTTTCATTCGGGATTTCGATGCCGAGCGCTGATTTCCCTGGCACCGAGCCNNGCCACCCGCACCGACCGCACCTTCAGGCCAAGGGCCAAATCATCGGCAAGACCGACAATCTTATTTATTTTTATACCCGGCGCCGGCGCGTATTCGTAGGTCGTCACCACCGGCCCCGGAGAAATGCCGATGACATTGCCGGACACCCCGAAATTACTCAGCTTTTCTTCCAGGAGATGAGCGGTCTGGACGTAGACTTCCTGATCGATTTTCTCTCGTGTCTGCTCGTTTTTGTTCAACAGCGTCAGTGGCGGCAAACACCATTCGCCATGGGCCTGTGGTGGCGCGGTCACNNTCGGCGTTTTTTGCGGTGGTGTTTTTTAAGGTGCGCGGCATTTGCGGGGCCAGCGGCGGCGTTTCACTGTTGCCGTCAAGTGCTGGCGTTCTTCGGACCATGGGCAAAACCAATTCGTCTTCAGACTCCGCTTCAGCACCCGGCATCGTCGCTTCCCGGCGCTCGCG
>DOMU01000018.1:0-2174 GCA_003509305.1 Desulfobulbaceae bacterium
ATGCTCCAGGATACCCGCGCTGGCCGGCCAACGGAAATCGAGGCGATCAACGGCGCCGTCGTCCGCCTCGGGCAAAAGCTCGGCGTCGCCACACCGGTCAACGCCGAAATCACGCGCCAGGTGCGGGCGTTGGCGCAAAAGTGAGCAGAGAATTATGAAAATCGCCGCGAGTGAAATTGGTTTTGATTTCGACGGCGTCATTGCCGATACCGCTGGCGCTTTTTTGCGCCTGGCCTGCGAGGAGTACGAATACTGCGCCTTCACGCTCGAAGATGTCACGCGCTTTGAGGTCAGCGAATGCCTGACTATTCCTGACCAGTACATCAGCGCCATCCTCAAAGATTTGAACGAGGATTGCCTCGGTGTTGGCCTCGAACCAATGCCGGGCGCGGTGGAAGTGCTTTCAGCCATTGCCCGGGACATGCCCAGGCAAAATCGGGTGCGGATCATCACCGCCCGTTATCTCAGCGAGCCGGTGGCGGCTTGGCTGGCTCATCATTTTCCGGCGGATGTGCTGGCGATGATTCATCTGACGGCCATGGGCGAGCATGACGACAAGCTGCGGCATATAAGGGAGTATGGCCTGAAATTTTTCGTCGATGACCGCGCCGAAACCTGTCTTGGCCTGGCCGAAGCCGGTATTTCACCCCTGGTCTTCAGCCAGCCGTGGAACCGCCGCCGCCACAGCCTGCCGACGGTGACAAGTTGGCGGGAAATAGAATCTTTACTGTTATGAACGAATCCATGCGCTGCCCCCATTGCCAGAATGAAATCACCGCCCACCGCAACCCGGTGCCGACCGTGGATATCATCATCGAAATCGCGGGTAAGATTCTTCTCATCGAACGGAAGAATCCACCGCATGGCTGGGCCTTGCCGGGTGGTTTCGTCGATTACGGTGAATCTTTTGAACAGGCCGCGGCGCGTGAGGCGCTGGAGGAGACCGGTCTTGCCGTCACCGGCCTGAAGCAATTTCATACCTATTCACGGCCAGATCGTGACCCGCGCCAGCATACGGCATCAACAGTTTATACCGCCCAGGCGAGCGGGGCGCCGCAAGCCGAGGACGACGCTGGCCGCGCCGCTCTGTTTACGGAAGGTAATTTGCCGCCGTTGGTTTTCGACCACGCGGAAATTCTGGCCGATTACTATACGGCAAAAAAAGCGGGGCGGGGGAGACCGGATAAATGACTACGCTGACCTGTGATGTCTGCGCCCACGCCTGCCGTTTTCCCGACTCGTCCGATTTCACCGGGCGTTGCCGGACGCGGCGGCGCGCTGGCGACAAAATCGAATCGCTGGTCTATGGGCGTCTCATCGCCGAACATATCGACCCAATTGAAAAAAAGCCCCTCTTTCATGTCCTGCCCGGTTCTCTGACTTATTCGATTGCCACCGCCGGTTGCAACTTCCGTTGCGCCCATTGTCAGAACAGCGGCATCAGCCAAATAAACAGCGCGGTTGCGCCGGAAAAAACCGGCAAACCGCGCACACCCGCTGAAGTGGCTAAGGCGGCGCTGGCCGCCAGTTGCCAGACAATTTCTTACACTTATGTCGAGCCGACGATTTTTCTTGAATTCGCCCTCGATTGCTGCCATGAGGCGAAGGCCTTGGGCTTAGGTAATATCTTTGTCTCAAATGGTTTTATGTCAGCGGCATCGGCACGGCTGTTGACCAATTCACTCACGGCGATCAATATCGATCTGAAGAGTTTTTCCGACAATTTCTATCAGAAAATATGTGGCGGGCGCCTGCACCCGGTGCTCGATAACATCGCGCGATTTCACAAGTCCGGCGTCTGGCTCGAAGTGACGACTTTGCTCATCCCCGGCCTCAACGACAGCCGGGCGGAAATTGCCGCCATGGCCGATTTCCTCGCCGCCCTCAGCCCGGATATTCCCTGGCATCTTTCCGGATTTTATCCATCCTATAAATTAAGCGACCTGCCGCCGACTCCAGCCCGTACCCTTGTCGAAGCGCGGGAATTGGCCCTTTCCCATGGCCTGCGCTACGTTTACACCGGCAATCGTCCAGGAATAATCGGAGAACATACCATTTGTCCGCATTGCGGCGCCACCGTCATCAAGCGCGACGGCTACCGCGTCAGCGTCAACCGGCTGCGCGACGGCCTGTGCCCCGATTGCGGCGCGGCCATTCCCGGTCTCTGGTGATGT
>DOMU01000018.1:2272-4645 GCA_003509305.1 Desulfobulbaceae bacterium
CAACAGACGGCCCTCAAAAGTGATCGGTGTCGTCAGGAACAGGCTGGTCAGACCCGGGCAGTCGAAACCTTCGCCGATCAACTGAATGGTTGCGACCAGTACCCGGACTTCGCCGTCGCGCACCTGGGCGACTACCGCCGCCCGCTGCTCCGGCGTCTGCTGGCCGGTCAAGAGCGCCACTTTCAAACCCTGGGCGGCCAGGCGCTCGGTGAAGAGCTGACAATGACTGACGCGGTCGGAAACGACCAGGGCAATGCCCTCACCAGGCCGTGTCACCTCGCGCATAATATCGTCTAAAATCTGCCGGTTGCGCCCCTCGTGGACGACCAGGGCCTTGATCATCGCCTGATAATCGCCCTGGTAGTTGAAGGTGAAGGCGGTGGCGCGGCGGATCAGCTCCGGGCGGACAATGGCGCCGCTGGCCGCCAGCTCTCCCTGATCGACCTTATGCACGCGGTCGCCCATAAAAAAATAGATCAATTGCGTCATACCGCTGTCGCGGCGGAACGCGGTGGCTGATAGCCCAAGCTGAAAATAGCAGTCAAAAGCCGACACCACATCGGTGAAGAGCGAGGCTGGGACCCGGTGGCATTCATCGACCACCAGATGGCCGAAAACAGGTGCTAATTCCGTCACCCGCTTTCTGGCGCTGTTGACGATGGCAATGGTCAGGGGCTGGATATCGGCCTTGCCGTCGCCCAAAACGCCGACCGGTCGCTGTAAATATTCTTCGGCGCGCTGCCGCCATTGATAGAGCAGTTCTTTGGTGTGGACAATGACGAGCGCCGGTTGCCGCCGCAGCGCGATGACGGCGAGCGCCATCACCGTTTTACCGCTGCCGGTACCGGCCTCGAGCACGCCGAAGGAATGCCGGCTGATGGCGGCCACAGCCTGGCGTTGATAGGGCCGCAGAATGCCATGGAATTCATAATCGGTTGGCACAAGCCGGCGCCGCCGGTCGATAATATCCGGGTCGGCGCCAGTGATTTCACGGCATAACAGCACCGCCTGATTGGCAAATCCTCTGGGAAAACGCAGGCCGCGCGGCAGTGATTCATAATATTTCAACCGCGGTTTCAGCTTTTTGCCGATCCAGCGGCCATATTTTTTCGCGGCCTGGTACTCCGGATTTTCGATGGTCAGCCGCTCTTTCATGGCTTCCTCGATATCGCGGCTGATATTTTCCAAAAGGCAATCGGCGGCGACGGTCATTTTGATCTGGTTTGTCGCCATGCGTTTCTCCTCTGATTGGCCCCGTCCGGCGGCCCGCTTGTGCAAAGTGGGCGAAGCGGCTATGGTGGCAGGATATTCGCCTTACGCTTCCTGGCGCAAGGCGAGCGCGAAGATAACGGCTTTCCCGCCACCGTGCATGAACAATTGGCTCGGTCAGGCGGCGGCAATCCTTTCTTTTAACGGAGATCATGGTATGAAACGATTTCTTCTCGCCGTTCTCGGCGCCGGGCTGTTGTTAATACCCGCGGTTATCATGCCCGCCATCACGCAGGCGGCACCGAAGGCAGCGGACAACATTGTTCTCAGTCTGCCGGAAAGCGCGCTCGCCCAAGCGATCGCGGCGGTGACGCCCTTTTCCTTTCATTCGTCCTCGAATATGATTCAGGGCACAATCACCGTGCGCGGCCTTCATAATCTGCGGCTGGGCAACAACAACTTACGGGCGCGGCTCGATCTGGTGGGCAGTAACCTCGAAGTAATTACTAACTTGGCCGGGCAGCAGTTGCGGATGAAGGTCGGCGAGGTGGCGCTGGCGGCGGATGTCCTGGCCGAACTGCGTTTCGATAGCAGACGGCAGATTCTCTTTATTAAACCCCTTGTCGATGAGTCGCAAAATGTTGTGGGCAACGAGATCGGGCACAGCCTGATTGCCCTGTTAAATGGCCGGGAATTTCCGCTGGCCATGCAGGATATCAAACCTTTTGTCGCCGAGATTGGCGGCAAGACCATCAGCATTACCACGCGCGTTACCGATATCCGCGCTCTGCCACAAAAGCTGGAATTATCCCTGACCCCGAAGATCACCGGCGCCGCCGCCCGTTGAACTGATGCCGGGGCGGCGCGCACCGCCTGTGGCCATTTGCCGGTCCGCCATCACCAGTCGAGATCGTCGGGCACGGCGTATTCGGCGTAGGGGTCGTACGTTTTCGGCTGGTTTTCATTCAGAAATACCACCAGTGCCGGATTGATGCCGCGCAGTTGGCGAGCGATGGCCGAGGGAAGCACGGCGTAACCCTCACCCTCGCGGACGATGGCGGCGGCGCCTCGGCTGAGCTGATCGACCACGGCCTTCTCGACGAAAACCCGGAAAATCTTGCCCCGGTCGGTAAAGCGGTAAGCAACGCCGTCGGCGGGGCGGGG
>DOMU01000069.1 GCA_003509305.1 Desulfobulbaceae bacterium
AGCGTCCGCAACGCATCGCCGCGTTGCGGGCGGCGCGGCGCCAAGAGCAGGAAAAGATCAGGGAATCGGGCGCGAACCTGGCAATAGGCGGCGAAGATGATTTCCTCTTCGCCAGGATGAGTTGAACCACATACCCACAGGCGGCGTCCGGGCAGCAGCCAGGCGGCCACCGCCNNAACCGCCTGGCTGCTGATTGCCGGCTTATCGGCGGCATATTTCAGATTCGCCAGCACCGGCAGCCGCGCCGCGATAATGCCCAAAGCCAGCATCTTGTCGCGATCGCCTGCGGTTTGCATGGCCAGGATGGAAAAACAGGAGAACATCGGCAGAAACAGGTGGCGCAGGCATCGGTAGCGGCTGAATGAGGCGGCGGAAATCCGACCGTTGACCAGTAAGGCCGGGATATTTTTCTGGCGCAGGGAAAAGAGCAGCCCTGGCCAGAAATCGGTTTCAACCTGAATGTACAGGTCGGGCCGCAGATGGCGCAGAAAGCGCCGCACCGAAGGCAGCCAATCGATTGGCGCGGGCAGGATCAGATCGGCGGTATCGACCAAGGCTTGTCTGGCAAATTTCTCTCCCGTTTCGGTGGCCACGGTGACGACAAAAAAGGCTTTGGGAAAACATTCACGAACGGCCCGCGCCAGCGGCAAAGCCGAACTGACCTCGCCCACCGACAGGGCGTGCAGCCAGATGCGCGGCTGACTATCTGGCCATTGCGCGCGGCAGGATCCCATCTTAAAGGTATCAAGCCAAGTCAGCGAACGATTTTTCCGCCGCGCGACAACGGCCAGCACCGCATCGACCGACAAACGCCGACGCAGACGCCGGAATTTATCCGGACGTCGCAGGCGCAAAAAGAGCAGCAGCGGCCAGCCACAGACGAGAACTAAAATTTGGAGCAGAAAATACAGTGGCAGCATAAAAATTTCTCTGAAAGATTGTCACGGCAAATCATGGATAAGGTATCTGATCCTGCCCGCATTGAGTGGACATCAAGTTAAGCGGCTTTGCTCTCCTCATTATATCCGCAGCAAGCTGGCTTGGCATTGGATGGTTTATCGCGCGGTGTACTTGACCTGACATTTTATCCTCCTTTTCAGTATTATTTTTCTTATTGACTTCTTATTCCGCCCGATGTTATTTATTACTTAATCGTAATAATATCTTGGTAAAATTAACATAACATTCTGAGTTCAATATAAAATATTGTGGAGGAGACATGTTGAGGAGAAAGTATCTTGGCATGATGCTGGCGATATTTATGTCCGGAAGAGCATTATCTCCAGGATTCTCGACAGACTGCTTCGCCGCTGAGGAAACAATGGTGGCGCTGCCGGAGATCGTCATCAGTAGCCCGGTTATTGAGGATAACCCCATTTCGGCGGGTATCGCCTCGACTCAGGTCAGTGCCGAGCAAATCAATGACCTCAACGCCCAGGATATGACCTCGGCCTTGCGCCGGACTCCGGGCGTCACCATTGCCCGTTTCGATCCAATCGGCTCATTTGGCGGCGCTCAAGGGGGTGGTATTTTCATCCGTGGCATGGGCGTCAGCCGTCCGGGTGGTGAGATCGCCACTCTTATTGATGGTGTCAATATCGCCAACCCGATCTGGGGACATCCTCTTCTTGACATCGTACCCATCGATCCGGCCAGCTCCATCCGCATCTACAAAGCGGCCCAGCCGAATCTGTTCGGTAACGCTTTCGCGGCGGTGGATATAGCCCCGAAACGGATGGAAGATGACGGTTTCACCACCAGCCTGGCTGGGCAATATGGTTCATACAACACTTTCATTCAGTCGTTTGACCACGGTGGCAAACATGGCCGCGTTGATTATTACCTCGGCCAGTCCTACAAAAGTTCCGATGGCCACCGCGACCATGCCGATGGAGAGATGCAAAGTTACTATGGACGGCTGGGCGTGCGCCTGGCCGACAATTGGCATCTTACCTGGACAGGTATCTATTCCGATAACTTCGCTCATGATCCTGGAAAAGAAGGTTCGCCCTACAATAATGGGCGCTACGACACCAAAGAAGGCGTGAATATTCTCGGACTCACCCACGATTTTGATGCCGCCAGCGGCTCCATCAAGTTCTTTCAAACCAGTGGTGAGGCGAAGTGGGATGGCGAATCGAGCTTTGACGGCCCTCTCTATTTAGGTGATTTATATACAAAAATGGAATGGGATACCTGGGGCGCCAGAGTTAGAGAGGAGATTTCTTTGTGGCAGGGCGGCAAGATTGCCGCCGGTTTCGATTACGATGGGCTTTCCGGCGAGCAAAACACGCTGCGGAAATTCAACGGCGGCAGACAAATCTTCGATGAGCGCGATTTTTCAATCTATTCGGCCTACACCTCGATCAGCCAGTTCTTTGGTGATAAATCGTCCTGGCATATGGAACCATCGGCTGGTCTCCGGCAATACTGGCACAGTGAATTCGATGGTGAAACCTCGCCATTTGCTGGTATTTCGTTCGGATTCGCCGATACAGAATTCCATGCCGGATATTCCCGTGGCGTTCTCTATCCGTCACTGAACGTGGCGATTCTGTCGGAAGTGGTGTCACCGCCCCTGGTCNNGGTCATGAACAATCCCAGCGGTTGGAAGGATCTTTCCGCCGAGGTGATGGACCACTACGAATTCGGTGTCAGCCAGATTTTTTCCAGTAAAGTGAAGGGAGACGCCGTCGTATATTTCAACGAGGGCAAAGACCGTTACCGCATGTGGAGCCCTAACCCATCCGGAATGCCACCCGCCGGATTCACGAATATCGACAGCTATCGCAACTATGGCGCTGAAGCGTCGCTCACCATATATCCCACCGATGATCTCAGCCTGTTCACTGGACTTGCCTGGTTGAAAAGCGAGTCACCGAGTGACATGCCCTATTCTCCAGAATGGACGGTCAGCGCCGGGATGAACTGGCGTTTTCTCAAATCCTTCAAGCTCAGTGCCGACGCTCTTTACCGCGACAAAATGTACACTGACACCTGGGGACGCACAGCGGCGGCCTATCGGGCGGGCAACCAGGTGGACGATATCTTGCTGCTGAATGCCAAAGTGTCATGGTTTTTTTCCACGAAAGCATTGCCGGGCCAGGAGTGGGAAGTTTTTATAGCTTTGGAAAACATCACTGACACCGACTATGAATATTCACCAGGTTATCCTATGCCGGGCATAACCTGCATGGCCGGATTGAAACTTAATTTTTCGCACGGGAAACGGTGATGAGCGGCGACACCTCTTTGNNGCCGCCACTTGGGAAGAACGTTGCTATCCTCCGCCGGCTCGCAAACGCCTCGCCGAATTAACGTCTTTGTTTGGCGCCAGAAGGCGGGAACATGTGCTCGATATTGGCGCCGGCACCGGCGTTCTCGCTCCTTACCTCAGGGAGGCTGTTGGGAAGGAGGGTTTTATCCTCTCCATTGATTTGTCATTGCCGATGCTTCAGGAAGCGGCTAAAAAAACGGCTTATCACCTGGTGGAGCGGCGAGGCGGTCTGGCACAGGCCACGGCCATGGCTCTGCCTTTGAAAACCGGCAGCATCGACCGTGTGGTCTGTTTTGCCGCCTTCCCTCATTTCTCCGATAAGTCGCTGGCTCTTGCGGAAATGAGCCGGGTGCTGCGGCCAGGCGGCGGCTTTGTCATCGCCCATCTGATGAGTCGTGAGGAGTTGTCGCGACACCATGGCGGTCACGATGCGGTGGCCGAAGATAGATTGCCGGATGCCAGGATAATGACCGGCTTATTCCGGCGGGCAGGTTTCTCACCGCCGGAAATTGTCGATATACCCGGCCGGTATCTGGCCACGGCCACAAAGAGGAAATGACTCCATTAAAAAGCACCATGAAAAGAATTATTATGTCCTTTCTTCTGGCGGTCTGTCTCCTCGCGATGACGGTGACCAGGCCAACGGAGAGCCAGGCTAGTGAAACCGCGCGGTTCAGGATTGTTGCTGGCACCACCCTCATTGCCGATATCGTTCAGGATCTTCTGCCAGGCCAAGTTGATGTCATCACCCTGATACCGGCTTCATCCTGTCCGGGCCACCATGACATGCGGGCCACCGATATGGCGTTTTTCTCCGGTTCCAGTCTTGTGCTGCTCCATTCCTGGCAAAAAGAACAGGACAGCATTGTCGCGGCGGCGCGTTCCGCCGGATTGCCGCAAGAACGCCTGAAGACCGTGGCAGCGCGGGGATCGCTGCTGGTGCCAAGCAATCAGATCGCCGCCAGTCGAAAAACCGCCGCGTTACTTGCCACCCTGCCGGACGCCGACGCCATTACCATCAACAAACGGCTGGATGCGCGAATCAAACGGATCGAGACGCTGTCCGCCGCAAGCCTCGCCTCTATGGCGCCATACAGGAAAACGCCGGTGCTTTCCGCCGTCATGCAGGAGGAATTCGCCCACTGGCTGGGTCTGAAGATTATCGGGGTTTACGGTCGGGCTGAGGAACTTTCACCCAAAACGATGATGTCTCTGGCTAGCCTCGGTAAAAAAAACGATGCCAGGCTGGTGATCGATAACGATCAGAGCGGGGCCGAGGCCGGTCTGCCGCTGGCTCGGGAAATTGGCGCCGCCCATGTCAGTTTCAGTAATTTCCCCATTCTTGTCGGAAATAAATCCGGTTACGAGGGATTGGTCGCCGAAAACGTCCGTCTCCTGATCTCCGCCCTGGCACAACCATGATTCCCGATACTGGCGTTGGCATGGCCGTGATCGGGCACATGGTCAATGTTACCAGCGCCAGGCGGCATATCCTGCGGCAATGTTCGTTTTCTTTTCCCACTGGTCAATGCACCGCCATTCTGGGGCCGAATGGAGCGGGTAAAACGACATTGCTTGGTTTGGCCAATGGCCTGACCACCATCCACTCCGGAAGCGTGACTGCCCTTGGCCTGCCGGTCAACTCCCGCAATGTCCGTTCGTTGCGGCAACGCATCGGCTATGTCGCTCAATGGCGGTTTATTGACCCACGTCAGCCAATCACCGTGTTCGAGTCGGTTCTGAGCGGAACATATGGCAAACTCGGACTCTTCAGAAAACCTGGGGAGTCTGAAACCAGACTCGCGGCAGAAGCGCTGGCGGCGGTGGCCGCCAGCCATCTCGCCACCAGACCCCTC
>DOMU01000160.1 GCA_003509305.1 Desulfobulbaceae bacterium
GCCTGCGCCAGCCGCAGCCGCAGGCCGCTCTCGTCTGTATTGAACCGGACAGTGGCCGGGTGGCGGCCCTGGTCGGCGGTCTCGACTTCACCACTTCGTCTTTCAACCGGGCGACGCAGGCCAGACGCCCAGCCGGTTCGGTCTTCAAGCCTTTTGTCTATGCCGTGGCCCTCGAACAAGGCTGGCGACCGGATTCGTTCATCGACGGCACGCCACTGACCAAAGATACCGACGAAGGCCCGTGGAGTCCGAAAAACGCCGATGGCGAATATCAGGATAAAATTTCGCTGAGCCGCGCTCTGGCCATTTCCTCGAATGTGGCGGCGGTGCGTTTACTGCGTCAGGTTGGCATCGAGCCGGTGCGGGAGTTGGCGCGGCAGGCGGGCATCGTTTCGCCAATGCCGGCTGATTTATCGCTGGCGCTCGGCACCGTCGATGTGTCGCTCCTCGAAATGACCGCCGCCTTTGCCATCTTCGCCGATGACGGCATGTTTCACGAGCCACTCTTCATCGACCATATCGAAACCGCCGATGGCCAGTATATTTCCGGTGGCGGCGCCGGCCGTCGCGTGTTGCCGGAAGAGACGGCCCGGCGCATGAAAATGATGCTGACCGGGGTGGTACGCCAGGGTACCGGTTCCCTGGCCGCCCTGCCGGTTGCGGTGGCGGGCAAAACCGGTACCTCGAACGACAACCGTGACGCCTGGTTTATCGGTTTCACTCACCAGTACCTGGCCGGTGTCTGGGTTGGTTTCGACCACAACCAAGGTTTGGGGGATAAAGAAGGCGGTGGCCGTACCGCCGCGCCGATCTGGCGCAATTTCATGCGGGAGGTGGAGTAGGTTCGGCTTTTTCCGCTTCCTCGGCGGTCTCGCGCCACCTGCGGCCACAGATCATGTAGACGGCGACCGACACCAGGATCAGCGCCGCGAACATGCCGATGCTCTTGGTTTTGAAGATGAAAGCCAGGATGATGATGATCGCCGCCGACAGCGAAAAGAAAACCGGACGCGGTACTTTCTTCAAGAGAATCCGCCCGAAATGAGCAAATTGAATACGGCTGATCATAAGAAAAGAGGAACAGGCGGCGGCCAGCCATAAAAACCATAAGGGCAGGAACGGTGGGCAGATCAGGACCCAGCCGAGTACCAACAGCGCTCCGGCTGGACTGGGCAGGCCGTTGAAAACGCCACAGGGTAAATCGCTGCGGTACTTGTCAACTTTGACGAAGCGGATGAGCCGGTAGGCGACGGCGACAAGAAATAGAAGAGAAAAGAGCCACGACAGCGGGCCGCCGCGTAAAATGATCATATAGGCTGGGGCGAAGCCAAAGCTGACGAAATCGGCGATGTCATCCAGATATGGGCCGCACCAGGTGCCGCCGTGTTTTTCGGCCATGCGTCCGTCAAAGAGATCGAATAACTGGCCGACGATGATCAGGCAGACCGCCGAGGCGAAACGGCCCTGGTAGGCCATGTAGAGGCTGCCGATGCCGCAGGCCAGGTTGAGGCCGGAGAGGATATCGGCGTAGAGGCGATTGGGGATGAATTTGAACAGCAGCGAGCTTGCCGACAGGACGATGCAGGCGAGCAGCACCCCGTCGCCGATATTGATATCGCCGGGATTGGCGTCGATCAGGGCGCACAGAATCACCAGGGCGAAGCAGATGATGGCTTTGATCTTGCCGAAATTGTTGGCGGCGCCGGAGATGTGCAGCTTCGACAAAATCCAGCGGGCCATGAACTGGCCGACCAGTTCAATCGCCACCAACAGCCAGATCATCGGCACGGAAATGATGCCGCTGTAAGCGAATAAAACCAACGGCGGGAGATAGGTCAGCTTGTCGCACATCGGATCGAGCCATTCGCCCCAGGTCGAGCCAAGCTTGCACTGCCGGGCCACGATGCCATCAACGCCATCCATGATTGCGGCCAGCGTGAAAATGAAAATGGCCGATGCCTTCCAGGCCAGGGCAAAATAAAAAAACAGGGCGATGAAGGCGGCGGCGGTGCGCCAGTAGCAGATGGCATTCGGGTGCAGCAGCCATTGGTGGCTGAAGACAAAATCTTGCAGCGGCTGCCGTTTGATCGCCTGGCTGAACCACAGGAAACCGGCGATGCCGATGGCGGCGGATAAAGCGATGATAAACACACGTTCCATGATTTGCTCCGGTTGGGAGTTTTTCTTGTCCAGTAAAGAGATTGCCGCCTTGTTGCCGGTTTTCTGGTGGCGCCGGGCGAAGAGTTCATTTAGTTAAAACGAGCTTGCCCGCCATTTCAAGCAGATTTCCAAAGAGAAGCTCCGGTGGAGCCGGGAAGAGCGCCTCGCTTTTAATCAGCCGCTTCGCGGTACCGGTCTTGTATTTCATGCTGAAGGAAGCCCAGCCGGGCGGTAAATGCCGCGCCTGATGAGAAATAATTCTTCACAGGATATTGACCCGGATGAACAAATTCCGTTGCTTTTCCCCAGCCTCTATGCTAGAAATTAACAGCTTGGGACGGTTGAGATTAGCTGTAAGCCGTGATTTACTAGTAAATAGATGACTTGCAGTCGTTTTTTCGTCACATGCTCGTTTGCCGGTCGTAAGTCCGGTTTTATTTTATCATGTCCTGAAAAAAGGACGTAGGGAAGAGGAGTTTGCGCGATGGCTGAAGGAACTGTGAAGTGGTTTAACGACGCGAAGGGGTTTGGTTTCATTGAACAGGATGGCGGCAAAGATGTCTTCGTCCATTACTCGTCGATCAAGGCGGAGGGGTTCAAATCCCTTGAGGAGGGTTGTCGTGTGAGCTTCGACATTGTTGATGGCCCGAAAGGCCCGGCTGCCAGCAATGTAAAGAAGATCTGAGCCGCGCATCCCTGGTAATTTTCCAAGCATTCGTTTGGCCGCTTTCGGGGCTTCCTGAAAGTGGCCATTTTTTTTAGCCAGGTCTTGCGCATATATACTCTTAAAACGCCACATGAGTGATACCCTGTCCAAAGCGCCTCGCAACCGGACGATTACGCTTTCTGATACGGATTCCCACCGTCTGCAATCACGCCTGATATACGTTGACCAACCGGTCGCCCTGCATCAATGCATGGGAAACACCATCTGCGGCGATAAGTCCGATATGTAATTCGTTTCTGTCACCGTCCGCTATGGAATCCTGGCAAGCCATTCTTGCTGACAGCATTGTCAGCCACGAGGAACTGGCTCGGCGCTTTCCTGGCCTCGGGCCCGGTCTGGCCGAGGTTATCGCTCGCTATCCGTTACGGATCAATCCGTATTACCTGCGGCTGGTTGAAGAACACGGCGCACCATTAGCCAGGCAGGCCATCCCGGATATGGCCGAATTGCACGACCCGCTCGGCCTCATTGATCCGCTGGCTGAAGAAGAACTGACCGTCGCGCCGAACCTGGTGCATAAATACCCCGACCGGGCGCTTTTGCTCGTCCATCATCAATGCGCCATGTACTGTCGCTTCTGCACCCGTAAACGTAAAGTCGGTTGCGCGGCCATGGCCGTTTCGGCTCAGGCGCTTGACGCCGCTTTCGCCTACCTGGCGGCGCATCCGAATATCCGCGAAGTGCTGGTTTCCGGCGGCGATCCCTTACTGTTGCCCGACGATGAAATCGATTATATCCTCGGCAAATTGCGGGCCATCGCCTCAGTTGAAGTGATTCGCATCGGCAGCCGCGTTCCCAGCACCCTGCCCATGCGTATAACTCATAATCTGGTCAGTATTCTGCGCCGTTATCATCCGCTGTACATCAACACCCATTTCAACCATCCGGCGGAACTGACGACGGAAGCCGGGCGGGCCTGCGGGCTGCTCGCTGATGGCGGCATCCCGCTGGGCTGCCAGACCGTGCTTCTGAAAGGGGTTAACGACCATGCTGAAACCTTGAAAAAACTCTTTCTCGGCCTTTTGCGCTTCCGGGTCAAACCGTATTACCTGTTCCAGACTGACCTGACCGCCGGAACGAACCATTTCCGGGTCAAAACCAGCACCGGCGTCGCCATCATGCGCCAGTTGTATGGCCATATCTCCGGCATGGCGGTGCCGACGTTTGCCCTCGACGCGCCGGGCGGTAAAGGTAAAATTCCGCTGACCCCCGACTACGTCGCCGCATACGGCGATACGCTGCGCTTCAGCAACTACCTGGGCGAGCCATGTCAGTACCCGGAACCCAAAAAGGCCAACAAGGCGGAATGAACCTCGCTGGCCTTCACTGAGCATCAATCTGGTGCGAAAGCGGGGACTCGAACCCCGATGTGTCGCCACGCCAGATCCTAAGTCTGGTGCGTCTACCAATTTCGCCACTCTCGCACGCGCTTTGAGGGAGGCGTATTTCTACCATGGCCGGGTATTTTTCTCCAGAGCTTTCCAGAACGAATCCTTACTGGATTTCTCCCTTACCCTCGCTTGCGTGGGCAGGCGACATTGGCTATTGTAGCGCCGGGACGGCGCGCCTTTCATCTCCTTCTTCCAGAGGCCAGTTATGCACTATTCTCTTTTCTTTGTTGTCAGTGTTTTTGCCCTGTTGTCCGGTCCACTCACCGCCCTTGCCGCCACGCCTCCTGACACGGGCGACAAGGCTGGTCACGATGGCGGTGTCGAGTGGCATCAGGTGCGGGAGTGGAAAACCGAGGGCCAGCCGCTCGATGTGGTCCATTCTCTTGACGGGCGGCTGGTGTATATTCTGAATGATCAGAAGCGGGTGCTGGTGTACAGCGGTGACGGTAAGCTGCTTGGCAAAGTCGCGGTTGACAACGGTGTCAGTGCCATCGACATTGAGCCGCGCGGCGAGGCGCTGTATCTCGTCAATAAAAAAACCAAAACCTTCACCACGCTGGCCATGAGTTTCATCACTGACAGTATCGACATCAGTGGCGCGCCGGCAAAAGGCCCGGTGGACGCCCCGGTGACGATCATCGTTTTCACCGACTTTCAGTGCCCTTACTGCATCCAGTTGGAGCCGATATTGAACGATGCTTTCGAGAAAAATAAGGACAAGGTGAAATTGGTCTTCAAGAATTTCCCGCTGCCGATGCATCCGATGGCCGACCCGGCCCATCGCGCCGCCTGGGCCGCCGGTCAGCAGGGCAAATTCTGGGAATTTCATGACCGCCTGTTCCAAAGCCCACAACTGACTGAGGCGGTGATCGAGGCCATCGCTAAAGAGCTTAAACTGAATATGGGACGGTTCAGAACCGACATGGCATCGACGGCGGCGAAAAAGCGTATTGCCCAGGACATCGTTGATGGCGAAAACGCGNNCCGACGGTCTTCATCAATGGACGCAAGCCGCAGCAGCGCACCCCGGAATTCTTTCAGCGGATGATCGATGAAGAGCTTGGCAAAAGCGGCAGGTAAGGCGGCGAGCAACCCGCCATTTCATGATGAGCTGAGCTTTTCCGATTACGCCACCGCCGCCCTTCTTTACGGGGAACAGAACCGGCACCTGCATATCATTGAGGAAGGGGCGGCGGTCGGCATTGAGGCCAGCGGCAATACGCTCGAAATACGTGGTTCCCGCGAGGCAGTGGCCACCGCCAGGACGACACTTGTACAGCTCTATGCGCTGGCCGCCAAAGGTCACCCGCTGTACAGCGCCGACATCGCCTTTGCCCTGCATGTCGTGCAGGCGAATCCGCGGGCCAGGTTAGAGAAAATTTTTCTCGACAAGGTGTATGTCACCACGAAAAACCGGCTGATCACGCCGAAAACTCAGAATCAGAAGCGTTACATCGACGCCATCCGCGGTCATGATATCGTGTTTGGTATCGGTCCGGCTGGCACCGGCAAGACTTACCTGGCGGTGGCAATGGCGGTTTCGGCGCTGACCAGCAACCAGGTGCGCTCGATTGTCCTCGCCAGGCCCGCTGTCGAGGCCGGGGAAAAGCTTGGTTTTCTGCCTGGCGATCTGGCACAGAAGGTCAACCCCTATCTGCGCCCGCTGCATGACGCTTTGGGCGATATGCTCGGGGTGGAAAAAGCCCTGGCCTTGCAGGAGCAAGGCATCATCGAAATCGCGCCCCTGGCCTTCATGCGCGGGCGGACGCTGAGCAACGCCTTCATTATCCTGGATGAAGCGCAAAACACCTCGAAGGAGCACATGAAGATGTTTCTCACGCGTTTGGGGGAAGGCTCTAAGATGGTCGTGACGGGGGACATCNNCTGCCGGACAAACAGCGCTCCGGCCTGCTCGACGCCGAAGAACTCCTTGCCGGTCTCGAAGGTATCGCCTTCTGCCGCTTCGGCAAGGAAGACGTGGTGCGCCACCCGCTGGTGCAGAAAATTATCCAAGCCTACGAACAGGCCGCCTAGATGCCTCTCTCTTTTACGGTTCACCACCCGCGC
>DOMU01000223.1 GCA_003509305.1 Desulfobulbaceae bacterium
CCCGCCGTGCCGCCAAAGGCGGTCTGCCGCTGGCCGATGCCGCCAAAGCGACGCAGCAGAAGGCGGCGGGCGCCGTCGCGGTTCGCGCCAGCCTTGAAGACATGGTTACGCTGGCCAAAGACGCGCTGCTCTATACCTGCGGCGTGGCCATGGATAAATATGCCGATAAGCTGATGAAGCAGCAGGAGATCATTGGCCGTCTGGCCGACCTGGCCATTTATGCCTACGCCTGCGAAACCGCCCTGGTGCGGGCGCGGAAAAACGAGGCGAAAAAGGGCGCCAGCGGCAAACATATGATGAATATGGCCACTTCCTTCCTGTACAGCTCGGCGGAGAAAGTAAAGGTCATCGCCAGGGAATGTCTGTGCGCCCTGGCCACCGAGGGTGAGTTGGCGACGCAACTGGCCGAACTCGACAAACTGACCCAGTATACGCCGGTGAACCTGATCGCCTTGCGTAACGAAATTGCCGCCAAGATTTCCGAGGCCGGCAAATACGTCGTGGCTTAATTTTATTTGTTTGTATTGGTTCTTTCTCCTTCGCCCGCTGAGGACGAGGGAGAAAGTCCATTGTTTGTTTCAGGAGAGGCCGTGAAACGAAAAGCCTGATCAATGGTGACGACCTGGTTGGCACTATTGGCAAGACAGGTTATAAAGCCGGATGGCATCATGATGGGCTTGAATACTACATTTCAGAGGATGAGGGGATAAATCTTTTTTTCCGGCGGGGAGGAGTAAAGAAATGAATTTGGCACACGCATGCTTGGAAAAAAACGCCCGGCGTATTCCGCACCGTCCCGCGGTGATTGATGGGGTCAGCGGCCACATCCGCTCATATGCGGAATTGAACGCGCAAGCCAGCGCCGCGGCTAACGCTCTGAAATCGTTGGGGGTTGGCAAAGGAGATCGTGTTGCCCTTTATCTCCCGAATATTCCTGAATTTATTGTGGCATTTTTCGCGATTGCCAAGATCGGGGCGATTGCGGTTCATTTGAATAAGATGCTTAAAAAGATGGAGATAAATTTCATCTTGGAGCATTCCGGCGCGAAAATCCTTATCGGCATGGGCGAGCAGACGAATGAGAATGTCCTGCCAATATGGGACAGTATCCCGTCACTCGAAAAGATCATCTTCGTCCGAGGATCGGCGGGAGAAGGCAGCAATGCGAACATTTTGGCTTTTGATACTCTGCTTTTGCGGCATCAACCTGAATTCACCGCCCTGGATGTCGATGATGACGATGGCCTGGCTTTACTCTACACCTCCGGCACCACTGGGAAGCCGAAAGGCGCTCTGTCCACTCATGCCAACTGGCTGTCGCAATCAGTTATAAATTCTTGCCATGTCCTGCCCATGAGCGAAGAAAATCTTGTATTGACAGGCACTCCTTTCTTTCACGTTTACGTCGTGACCACAGTTTTAGCCTCGCTTTACGCCGGAGCCGCTGTGGTCAGCCTGCCAAGATTTTTCGCCAAAGCGGCCCTGGAACTGGTAACTCAATATAAAATTACGCATTTCCTGGGCACGCCGACGATGTGGAGCTATCTCATCGAAGAATACCTGAAGAACAAGGGGAAATACGATGTTTCGAGCCTGTGGTGCGGGCAGTGTGCCGGTTCATCGCTCGCGGCGGAGTTGGGCAAAAAGATCGAGACGGTGTTTGACCTTGGCTTGGTTGAATGCTATGGCTCCACCGAGACCTCAAGCACGGTAACCCATACCCGTTTCAAACATTTCAGGCCAGGCAGCGCGGGCTGGCCAGCTCCGGGCTGGGCGATTAAAATCGTCAATACGGACGGTGAAGAGTTGCCGAATGGAGAAATTGGCGAATTGTGCTGTAAAGGGCCCGGCGTCATCAAAGAGTATTGGAACGAGCCTCGAGTGACCGCGATGAATATCCGGGATGGCTGGTGGAAGTCGGGTGATCTTGCCTATGTGCGAGGAGAGGGCCACTCCGACTGTGTACTCTATCTGGTCGACCGCAAAGACGATATGCTGGTGTGTGGTGGATACAACATTTATCCGAGTGAGGTGGAAGGTTATCTGCTGAAAAATCCAAAAATCTTACAGGCGGTGGTTGTCGGCATTCCGGATGAGGTAAAGGGTGAAATACCGAAAGCGTTCGTTGTTCTGGCTCCGGGAGAAACCCTGACCGAAGATGAAATAATTCGATGGGCAAAAGAGAACATGGCCGCTTATAAGGCCCCTCGGCGGGTCGATATCACCAGCATAGACGAGTTACCCAAGACCGTGACCGGCAAGATATTGAAAAGGGAACTCAGATGTATGGAGAGAGTAAAAAAAGGAGTTACAATTTCTTCAGGCTAGTGACCAGATAAACCACGGCGGCGATGCAGATAATCACCGGGCCGGTTGGCAGGTCGAGGGCATAACTGGCGGCCATGCCGGCGAAGATGAACAGGGCGCAGGCGATAACCGCGCCGGCCATCATACGCGTGATGCTGGTGGCAAAGTTGCCGGCGATGGCCGCCGGCAGCGTCAAGAGAGCGATGACCATGACGATGCCAACCACCCGCACCAGGAGCACGATGGTCAATGCTGTCAGGCAAAGCAGCAGAAAATAGAGCAGCTTTGTCGATAAACCGCGCAGGCGGGCGTATTCGTCGTCAAAGCAGAGGGCGAGGAATTGCGGATGAAAAAAAGCGGCCAGCCCGAGGACGATGGCGTCGAGGGCCAGGACCAGATAGATATCGCCGCGGCCAATTAATAAAATATTACCGAACAGATAACTCATCGGATCGCTGTAGCCAGGCGTGATCGCGAGAAAGAGCAGGCCAACCGCCATGCCTACCGACCAGAGAGCACCAATGACGCTGTCTTCACGCTGCCCGGTTCGGAAATGAGCGAGCGTTAGCGCCGCCGCCGCGACAATGGCCACCACCAGCATCCCGGTAATTGGCCCGCACCAGGAAATTCCGGCCACCCGCTCCAGATAGAGACCGCCGCCAATCCCGGCCAGGAGGCAGTGGGAAATGGCGCCGGCCAGAGAGCTGATACGCCGCACCACCACATAACTGCCGATGACGCCAAAAGGGATGGCCGACAGCAGCCCGACCAGAAGGGCATAGCGCAGAAAGAACGTCTGCGGGTCGGTGAGGGCGGCGAAGAACTCAAACATAGCCGCCAGCACAGCAATGGTCGTGACGAATCAACAGGGCGTCGTCGCCGTACATCTCAGCCAGCATCTTGCCGCCAAATTCGCTGGTCGGGTGCGTTGCCACCCGCCGGTTGACGCAGGCGACTCTCGTGAAAAGCGACGAGACGACGCCGAGATCGTGCGTGACCATCAGTATGGTCAGGTTGCCGCTGAAAGAACGGAGCAATTGATAGAGATGTTCAGTCGCCTCCTGGTCGATGCTGGCCGCCGGTTCGTCAAGAATGAGAATCTCGCCATCACCGGCTAACGCCCTGGCGATGAGAACGCGCTGACGCTGCCCGCCCGACAGCGCCGCAAAGGGCCGGGCGGCGTAATCGGCAAGCCCGACT
>DOMU01000203.1 GCA_003509305.1 Desulfobulbaceae bacterium
CCAACCGGGGGCGCCTCGCCGCCCGCGCCGCCTGCCTGGCCCGTGACCTGGCTCACGAACCGGGCAATTATTGGACAGCCAAACACTTCGCCGCTTATGCCGAAAAGCTGCATAAACGCCAAGGATTGAAGTGCCGGATACTCGGCAAGAAGGAACTGAAGGAATTGAAGATGGGTGGCATTCTGGCCGCCAATCAGGGTTCGACCGAGGCGCCCCGGCTGGTCTTGCTCGATTACCAGCCGGAAAATTACAGCAAGACCGTTATGCTGGTGGGCAAGGGGTTAACCTTTGATTCGGGTGGTATCTCTTTGAAACCAGTCGAAGGTATGCACGACATGAGGTATGACATGTGCGGCGGTGCCGCCGTGCTTGCCGTCATGGAGGCTGTCGCGGAAGAGCGGCCTTTGGCGCGGGTGGTTGGCCTGATCCCGGCCACTGACAATATGCCGGACGGCGGGGCGTTGAAACCGGGCGATGTCATCACCCATTATAATGGCTTGACTTCCGAGATCATCAGTACCGATGCCGAGGGACGGCTGATTTTAGCCGACGCCTTGGCCTGGGGCATCGAAACCTGTCGTCCTGATTGCGTCATAGACATTGCCACTCTGACTGGTGCCGCTGTCATCGCCCTTGGCCACCATCAGGCCGCCTTGTTCTCGACTGACGAAAAACTGACTGTCGCCCTGCAAGAGGCGGCGGGCCGGGCCACCGAACCGCTGTGGCCAATGCCGTTGCATCCGGCTTATCAGAAGCAGATTAAATCGGATATCGCCGATATCAAGAACACCGCCGGTCGACCGGGGGCTTCCTGCACCGCCGCCGCCTATTTGCGTCACTTTGTTGGCGGTACCCCGTGGGCGCATATCGATATTGCCGGCACCGCCTGGGATTTCACGGAAAAGGAATACGTTCCGAAAGGTCCATCCGGTTTTGGTGCCCGCCTGCTGCTCGAATTCATCCGCGCTCAGGCGGGCTGAATCATCAGGCCCAGCCGACACCGGTTGAGGCGCCTGGCCGCACGAAATTCTTTGCTCATTCTCTGACTCAGGAATAAAGAAAAATCCCCGCCATTATAGCCGCTACTCCGTGTTCTAATGGAAAGAGAGCTGAATGGTAAGGCGCGGCTCTTGATGCAATATTTTTAGAGTAAGCTAAAAAGATATTGCGACCATAAAAAAATAAGTTAATATATGAAAAAATGTTAGTGGTATCGAATTTTATGCAATCGGGGCGGATGTGCCTCACGGAGAAAGAGTTATGCAGAATGGTGTTGAAAAAGCGCACGAGGGCTTGAGGAATACTGCTTCATTCCCGCTTGCCTTGGCCGGTGAAGGCGAAAAGGTTCGCATTGTCCATGTCAAAAACAGCCGCATGCTGCAGGAGCGCCTGCTCAGTATGGGGCTCCACCTTGAAGATGAAATTCAGGTGGTGCAGCGCCAGTTTGGCGGCGCGGTCTTAATTGAGAAGACCGGCAGCCGCTATGCCATGGGAGGAGGAATGGCGCACAAGATCAGTGTGGTCAGGTGCTGAAGCAATGGAAGAAAAAAAACTGGCAGATATAGCGGTGGGCGGGAAAGGCAGGGTCCTTGGCTTTGCAAAGGGAAGCGAGGCCTACCGGCAAAAGCTCCTGGCAATGGGGCTGATTAAAGGGGTGCAGTTTGAGGTGATGCGGGTCGCACCCATGGGGGATCCGGTGGAGATCCGGGTGCGGGACTATAACCTCAGCCTGCGCACAGAGGAGGCAAGGGCCCTGCGAGTGGAGGAGGCAGCTTGATGAAAGAGAGTGGCGAGGTTGTTATTGGTGTCATTGGCAACCCTAACTGCGGGAAAAGCACCTTATTTAATATCCTGACCGGCGCCAAGCAGCGGGTTGGCAACTGGCCCGGCGTGACTGTGGACCGCAAGACGGGTTCGTACCGTTTTCAAGGCAGGGAGGTGGAGGTCGTCGATACGCCGGGCATTTATTCCCTGGCCGCTTCTTCCCTTGATGAAAAGGTGACCCGTGATTTCATCCTGTCCCGTGAAGCTGATCTTATCGTCAATATCGTGGATGCCTCCAACATCGAACGCAATCTTTATCTGACCACGCAACTGCTGGAAATGCGCGTTCCCCTGGTCCTGGCCCTCAACATGATGGATATAGCCGCGGAGAAGCGGCTGCGCATTGACGTAAAAGGGCTGGAGGAACGTCTGGGCTGCCCGGTGGTGCCGATGACCGCTTCCAGGCGTCAAGGTATTGAGGAGTTGAAAGAGGGCATTCTCGTTTTAGCCGGACAGAAAACGGAACAGGAGCTGCCCGCCGGGCTGACCTATCCGGCACCCGTACAGGAGGCAAGGGCGCGGATAGCGGCCATGATCCAGGAGGCTTGCGCCGTCCGTGGGATGGACGCCAGCTGGCTGGCCCTGAAGCTTCTGGAGAATGATGCTGATGCGGAACAGTATGTACCGCTGGGAGCGGAAGTGAGGGCCGCGGTTGCAAGGTATCAGCAGGATATTGAAGAGACTGAAGAGGAGGAAGCGGATATTCTGGTCGCCTCGGCGCGTTATGGCTTTATCTCCTGGCTGTTGCAGGGGATTGTCCGGAAAGAGGGGCAAGCTGACGCCACCTTGTCCGACCGGATTGACCGGGTTGTCCTCAGCCGGATTTTCGGTATTCCGATTTTTTTGGCTGCCATGTATCTGATGTTCATGTTCACCATCAACCTCGGCGGTGCCTTTATTGACTTTTTTGACCAGTTTGCCGGCGCAATCTTTGTTGACGGCCTTGCCGCCCTGATGGATGGGCTGCATGCACCGGAGTGGCTGACGGCCCTCCTTGCAACCGGCATCGGCAGCGGCATCCAGACCATGGCCACTTTCATCCCCCCCATCGGTTTTATGTTCCTTTTCCTCTCCTTTCTGGAGGATTCGGGCTATATGGCGCGGGCCGCCTTTGTCATGGACCGGTTCATGCGTTTCATCGGCCTGCCCGGCAAAGCCTTTGTGCCGCTCCTGGTCGGATTCGGCTGCAATGTGCCGGCAATCATGGCTACCCGGACGCTGGAGAACGAGCGTGACCGCACGCTGACCATCATGATGAACCCCTTCATGTCCTGTGGGGCCCGGCTGCCCGTCTATGCCCTGTTCGCTGTTGCCTTCTTTCCGTCGGGTGGCCAGAATATGGTCTTTCTGCTGTATCTCATCGGTATTGCCTTTGCCGTGTTGACCGGGCTTATTCTGAAAAATACGGTCCTGCGGGGCGAAGTTACGCCTTTCATCATGGAAATGCCGCCCTACCATCTGCCAACGGCCCGTTCCGTACTGCTCCGTGCTTACGACCGGCTGAAATCCTTTCTCTTCCGGGCCGGAAAGGTCCTGATCCCTGTCATTATGGTTCTTTCCGTGCTTAACTCGATGGGGACGGACGGCAGCTTTGGCAACCAGGACAAAGAGACCTCTGTACTGGCCTCGGTGAGCAAGGCGATCATTCCGGTATTTGAGCCCATGGGCATGCACGCGGACAACTGGCCGGCATCGTTGGGCATCTTTACCGGCATTTTTGCCAAAGAGGCGGTCGTCGGCACCTTGGATGCCTTGTATACGGATATGGACCGCCGGGAAACGGGGAATGAAGAAGCGGAGGAACCCTTTCAGTTCTGGCCGGCTCTGGCCGCCTCTTTTGCCACCATACCGGAAAATCTGGCCGGGATGCTTGGCAGCTTCGCCGATCCGTTGGGCATATCGGTGGTCAACGAAGAGCAGGAGGTACAGGCGTCCACAATAGGTTCCATGGTCCGCCTTTTTGGCTCGCAAAGCGCCGCCTTTGCCTATCTGCTCTTTGTTCTGCTCTATTTCCCGTGCAGCGCCGCCATAGCAGCGGTCTACCGTGAAACCACCCTGGGCTGGACGGTCTTTGCCGGATTCTGGACAACCTTTCTGGCCTACCTGGCTGCCACCAGTTTTTATCAGATCGCGAATTTTTCACAGCGGCCATTCTATGCGACTGTGGTGCTTCTCACGGATTTAACGGTTTTTGTTGGAGTTGTTGCGGTAATGAAGATCCTGGGCCGCAGATCACGCCGTCATGCGGGAGAGCCCCTTGCCTTTGGTGGCATGGTATCAGATCTTGCCGGTAAAAAAGAGGGATAAAATATATGGACCTGATTGCGGTCAAACAATATGTGCGGGAGCGCGGTGTGGCGCCGCTTACGGATATCGCCCTGCATTTCAAAACGGATGCGGACACCGTCCGTCCCTTGCTTGCCTTGTGGATTGCTAAAGGGAAGATAAAAAAACGTATTGTTTCGGCAGAATTCTGTAAAGGGTGTTGTAAATGCGACCCGGCACTTTTAGAGTCCTATGAATGGTTGGACTGAGGGTTGCCGACAGGGCGAGCGGAATCCGCATAATGACACGATTAACGCCTATGAGGCTTCTTTGTCTTACGGCTGGGAGCAGGAAGATAAGTTCTTTACCCACCCTTTTTATGAACGGCAGAATGGGTCCTTGGTCGGCGATCACTGAATATGTCCGTGCCCTGGGCAGTTTCGTCGCTTTGTCGTATGGCATGGGTTCATCCCGGAGGCTTCCTGGCAATGGCGTGCGTCGGGCGCATCATTACTTTGCTCGGATTGATTATGAGATGACTCCAGGCTCATCAAACCGTGTTGATTTCCAGTTCTTCGTCAATGGGCTGACCAGTGGAAAAGGGTTGACGTTGTTTAGATTAAAATGTATGAGAAAAGGAGTTTCAGGCGCGATATTTCGCTTAAAAAGGAACCCCGTGTGAATCGGGGACAGGCCCGCTGCTGTGACCGGGGACCGAAGCCGCGAAAGCCACTGGAGGAGTTTCTCTGGGAAGGCGCGGTGGAGGGATGAGCCGGAAGTCAGAAGACTTGCCGGAAACATGAGACGTTCTTCCCGTGGACACGGAAGGATAAACCGAGAGGAAAACAGGGCTTCCCCGGATCATTTTTGGGTCCGGGGATTTTTGGTCTCCGGGCCACCATTTCACATGGAGGCCGTCATGCCTGTATTGAAATCTGTACTGAACGTCGCCGCGCTGTTGTGCGCCGCCATCCTGCTCTGTTCCTCCCCTGGCCTGGCCGCCGGGCACGACAAAGAAAGACCGAAAACGGCCATCGTCCTGGCTCATTTCGGCACCACCGTTCCGTCGGGACTGAAGTCGATCACCGCCATTTCAGAGGCGGTACGCAAAGCCTACCCTAATTCAGAAGTGCGCCTCACCTTCACCTCGAACATTATCCGGTCAATCTGGCGTAAACGCCAGGCCGAGGCGCAAAAATGGCTGGATCAGGGCGTGCCGCGGGAAATCCTGTACGTAAAAAACATCATTCAGGTCTTGGGTGATCTGCGTGAAGAAGGGTACCGCGACATTATCGTTCAGCCGAGCCATATGTTCTATATGGAGGAATCGAAGGACCTGGACAACTATGTCAAGGCCATCGGCTCGATTGAAACGATGAAAGCGAAATGGCGTCCTTTCAATCGCATCGTTCTCGGGCGTCCGGCTTTGGGCGCGCCTGGCGATCGGTACGATTTTCATAAGGATGTGGCGAAAGCGGTGACAGCTCTGGCCAGAGACGTGGTGGCGGCGAAGAAGATGGGAGGCGCGTTGCTTTACATAGGCCATGGCAACGAATACTGGCCGAGTGGCATCTACGCTGTGGTCCAGAAGATGATGCGGGAAAAGTATCCGGAAACCATAACCTACATCGGCCTGGTCGAGGGGACGCCGACGCTTGAAGATGCCATTGCCGAGATGAAACGTGACGGTGTGAAGAATATTTATCTGAAACCTTTCATGGTAACAGCGGGTGACCACGCCAACAACGACATGGCCGGCGATGACAAAGATTCCTGGCTGTCGGTGTTGAAGAGCCAAGGTTTCACGGTGCGGCCAGCGATCGAAGGCTTGGGCGAGAATCCGGAATTTGTGCGGATTTTCGTCGAACATATCCGCGAGGCCGCAGAAGATCAGGGCGTGGCACTGTGAAAGTTGAAGGCGGCGGCAGCATGGCTTTCGGGATCGCCCAAGGGGCGGTGACGAGTGCTGATAAGACCATTATCAGCCACCACTTTCCGATGAAACCCGTGCCACGCGGCGGCTATCCACCTCCACCGAGCCTGTCACATGCTTGCTGAAGAAATCATTGAAGGCCGCCGCCTGAGTCTTGACGAAGCCTTGACTCTCGCGGCAAATGAAACGGCTGCCAGTCTCTTCGCCCTGGCCGATTTTCTGCGCCGCCGTTTCTGTGGCAACCGCGCCGATCTCTGTTCAATCATGAATGCCAAGTCCGGCAAGTGTCCGGAAGATTGTGCTTTTTGCGCTCAGTCCGCGCATTATCAAAATGCCGTGACCGATAGCTATGATCGCATTGATGCCGATGCGGCCGTCGCCATGGCCAAAGCGAACCAGGCCGCTGGCGTAAGCCGTTTTTCCCTGGTCACCGCCGGGCGTGAGCTGAGCGAGGGGCAATTGGCGCACTGCCTGGCCATTTTCGAGCGGCTTGGCAAGGAGGTGTCGTTGTCGCTGTGCGCTTCAATGGGTTTTCTCACGCCGGGTAAGGCGGCGCAGCTGTACGCGGCTGGCGTGCGGCGCTACCACTGCAATTTGGAAACCAGCCGGGAGTTCTTCCCACGCATTTGCACCAGCCACCGCTGGGAGGATAAGATCGCCACCTTGGCTGTCGCCCGCGATGCCGGGCTGGAGCTTTGCTCCGGCGGCATCATCGGCATGGGTGAAAGCCGCCGCGACCGCTTGTCGCTGGCCATCGCGCTGCGCGAAGCTGGTGTCCAATCCATTCCGGTCAACATCCTCAACCCGATCCCCGGCACGCCGCTGGCCGAGGTACCGCCGCTGCCGAGAGAAGAAATTGTACTTACCATCGCCATGTTCCGTATCCTCGTACCGGAAGCCGCCATCCGCACCGCCGGTGGGCGTTCGCTGCTCGGCGAGGCGCAGGAAGACTGTTTTCGCGCTGGTGCCGGCGGGGCCATAGTCGGCAATTACCTCACCACCCCTGGCCGTGACATCGCCAGCGACCGCGCCATGTTTGTCCGTCTGGGTTTTTCCTTGTAAATTTTACACGTGCGGTCGCAGATAGACATCAAAGCGGCTGTTTGGCATGGTGATGACGTGCGAGGGTTGAGCGTTGGCCAGCCGGGGCGCGCCTTTCGGCCTTTTGACGACGACGCGTTTCATTGCCACCTCCCTGGCAATGGACAGCAAGGCGGCGCTGTCCTCGTCGTCGCCAATCAATTGGCGTAAGAGGCGCATTTCCTTTTTATGTCGGGCGCTGTTTTTGCCCGGCGGATACATCGGGTCGAGATAAACGCAGTCCGGCACGGGCGCAAGCGTCGATAAAATGCCTTTGGCGTCGCCAGGTATAAGCCGCATCGCGGCGGCTATTTCAGCGGTTCCTGAATGACAGGCCGCGCGGCTGAGGCCATCGGCCAGAAGCGCCGCGATAATGGGCGAGCGTTCGGCCATCGTCACCTGACAGCCGAGGCTGGCAAAGACGAAGGCGTCGCCGCCGAAACCGGCGGTGGCGTCGAAGATGCTGGGCCTCTGGCCGTGACCAATGCCGACCGCCCGCGCCAGCGGCTGCTTGACCGTCCGGTTCACCGCCAGACGAAAGGCGTTTTTGGCGCCGACAAAATTAACACGCAGTGGCCCACTCTTTTCACCGACAACGGCAAGTGACAGTCCGTTCTCGCCGAGCCTCAGCAAAAGCCTGTTTCCGTCTGTTGTTTCCGCCCAGGCCTGCGGTTCGGCCAGCAGGGGAATCCGTAAATTTTCGGCAAGTTTCACCGCTTTTTCGTGTAAAGTATTGCCGCCCACGGTGGAAAAAACCGTCTCCGGTATGAGCACTGGCTGTGACGGCTGGCGAGACATTTGGTGTGATATCATAGGTGGAGTGGTTTTAAGGGAAATGGGTTGCGTGACGGGTGACGCTGACAAAATACTATCTTCACGGAATTGACGATAATGAGAAAGGAAAAAAGACAGGTGGTTGGTATCATCCCCTCGCGCTACGCTTCCAGCCGTTTTCCAGGAAAGCCGCTGGCGCCGATTGCCG
>DOMU01000161.1 GCA_003509305.1 Desulfobulbaceae bacterium
CCTTTCTGTGATTTTGCGACTTTGGCCCAGGCCCCGGTGGGCTGGCGGCCCGGCGGCAAACTGCCGGCCCATTTTTCTCGTCATGCCTCTTTCTCTGTCCTGGCTCTGGCCGTGCGCGATGAGGCGCGACCGGAAACTCTGCGTTTTCTCGCCGAGGAATATCCAGATATTGCCGTCGATGACCGCGGCAGATATATCCTGGTTTTTCTCGCCAACAGCAACGGTGATGGCGACGAGGCCGGGCGGGCGGAAAAGTGGGCGCAAACTCTTCTGGCCAGATTCATGGCGCGAACGAAGCGGGCACGGCCTTACGCCGGCATCGCCGTTCATCTCGCCCAAGCCCGGGAATCCCTGCCAGCGGTGGTGGAAAAAGCGATAAAAGCCGCCCGCCATGCCGAATTTTACGGCGATGGTGGCCTCGCCCTGTTTGACGCCATTACCTGCAATATCGCCGGTGACAGCGATTTCGCCGACGGCAATCTACCCAAAGCGATCAAGGAATACCGCGCCGGGCTGGCCATCGAACCTGGCAATGCCAATCTGCTTAACAGCCTGGGTGTGGCTCTCGCCATGCTTGGGAAAAATGCCGAGGCCAGGCTCTCTTTTCAACGGGCGCTCACGGTTGACGCGACAAATTACATGTCCCTGTGCAATCTGGGATTTGTCGCCCAATCGCAAAATCAACCGCATGAGGCCATCGGCTTTTTCGCTCAGGCGCTGCCGCTCATCGCTGACGAGAGCGAGCAGCAGCACCTGGCCCAGGATTTACGTTTTTATCTCGGGCGCCTCTACTGCCACACCAAGCGCTACCNNGCTACCGGGAGGCCAAGGAAATCCTGACCAAGTGGCAGAAACTTGGCGCAAGCTGTGGCGGCGACGAGCGGCGGCCAGTCTGGCGTTATCTGGGCCAGGCCCTGGCCGGTGTTGGTGAAAACCGGCGGGCGATGGCGGCGCTTTCGCGGGCAATTGCCGCCCATCCTGGCGACCACGAGGCGATGAGCCTGCTTGGCGAATTGGTTATGCGGCTCGGCGAGGGTGATGACATCGCCCTGTCTTTATGCCGAAAAAGTGTCGAGTTGGCGCCCTCTTCGCCACTATACCGGCTGCGGCTTGCCGAAGCCGAATACCGTCTCGGTGATATGCCGGCGGCGCTTGCCCACTGCCCGCGCCCGGGCAGACGAAAAAGCAAGATGGATCAACGGATTGCCCGGCTACTTGCCGGGATTTACCAGCATATGGGCGAAAAGAAAAAAGCCACTCGCTGGGCGGCGTGGTTTCCCGTTCAGCCCTGAATGGCTTGGCAACACTCAAGATTCCGCCGCCAGTTACAAGACGCGAATGAGAATCATTCTTGACAGGCTCTGAATGGCTCGCTATTTTGCCCGTTCTGTGAAATAATTTTCTTTGTCTCCACGGTCGAAGTCGTTTTTTTCGTGCCACGCCATCTTACGCCTGTCATAATGAAAAAGACTTATCTTGCCCGCATCGCTCGTTTTTACCTTGACGGTTTCCGTAACATGACGGTGGGCAAAACTCTGTGGAAGGTGATTATCATCAAACTGATCATCATGTTCGCGATTCTCAAAGTATTTTTCTTCCCCGATTTTCTCGCTGAAAACTTTCACACCGACCAACAACGCGCCGATCATGTTTTTCAAGAGTTGCGTGGCCGGCAAATCCTGAAATAAACCCTGTAATCCTATTAAATAAAATAAGGAGGCATGTATGGATGGAGTCAGTTTAGCCACAGTGGATTGGGCGCGATACCAATTCGCGCTGACGGCGATGTACCACTGGCTGTTTGTGCCAATCACTCTGGGCCTTTCTTTCCTGTGCGCCTTTTTCGAGACGATCTATGTGCGCACTGGTAAGGAGGAGTGGAAAAACACCGCCAAGTTCTGGATGACGCTCTTTGGCATCAACTTCGCGGTCGGCGTCGCCACCGGTATCATCATGGAATTCGAGTTCGGCACCAACTGGTCGAACTACTCCTGGATGGTCGGCGACATTTTCGGCGCGCCTCTGGCCATTGAAGGTATCGTCGCCTTTTTCCTCGAAGCAACCTTTTTCGCGGTGATGTTTTTCGGCTGGAACCGGGTGTCGAAAGGTTTCCATCTGTTCTCGACCTGGATGGTGGCCATCGGCTCGAATCTGTCAGCGCTGTGGATCCTCGTCGCCAACGGTTGGATGCAGTATCCCATCGGCATGAAGTTCAATCCGGACACCGTGCGTTACGAAATGCAGAATTTCTGGGATGTGCTGTTCTCGCCGGTGGCGATGGCCAAGTTCACCCACACCACCAGCACCAGCTTCATCGTCGGCTCGCTCTTTGTCATCTCGGTGTCGTCCTGGTATCTGCTGAAGGGCAGACATCTGGATATGGCGCGTAAATCCATCCTGGTCGCCTCGGTGTTCGGCCTGGTTTCCACGGTTTACGCCGGCATCACCGGCGATGAATCAGCCTATGTCAACGCCCAGACCCAACCGATGAAACTGGCCGCCTATGAAGGGCTGTATCAGGGAGAGAAAAACGCCGGCATCGTCGCCTTCGGCATCATCAACCGCGACAAGAAACCCGGCGACGGCCAGGAGCCTTTTGTCGTGTCGATTAAAATTCCGTTCATCCTTGGCATGATGTCTAGCCGTGGTTTCGGCAACTTCCTGCCTGGCATTGACGATCTGGTCTTTGGCAACAGCGGGCAGGGCATCCTTCCCGCCGCCGACAAGATCGCCCGCGGCAAAGAGGCCATCGCCGACCTGACCGCCTACAAAGAGGCGAAAAAGGCCGGAAACGAGGCCGCCGCCGCCGAGGCCCTGACTAAATTCACCGGCAATCAGCCGTTCATGGGCTACGGCTATCTCGAAAAACCCGAAGACATTGTGCCACCAATAGCCCTGACTTTCTATTCGTTCCACATCATGGTTTATCTCGGCATTCTCTTCCTGTTCGTTTTTATCGTCTTTTTGCGTGGGGCGACGAAAAACACCCTGATGGGCAGTCAATTCCGCTTAGCTGTGGGTTTCGTTTCTTTCTTCCTGGCCATGATCGCCTCGCAGGCGGGATGGATTGTCGCCGAAGTGGGCCGTCAGCCGTGGGCGATTCAGGACATGCTGCCGGTGGGCGCCGCCACGACCAATATTGGCGCCGGCAGCGTCCAGACCACATTCTTCTTGTTCCTGGTCATCTTCACGGCGTTGCTGATCGCCGAAATCGGTATCATGACCAAACAGATTCAGCGCGGGCCAGAGGGGGTGTGATATGATAGGCAATCTTGATACGGCGATTCTGCAACAACTTTGGTGGCTACTGGTCTCAGTGGTCGGTTCGCTTTTTCTGTTCATGACCTTTGTTCAGGGCGGTCAGACGCTGTTGTGGCAAGTAGCGAAAAGCGACATCGAAAAAAATCTGGTTATTAACTCCCTGGGCCGCAAATGGGAGCTGACCTTCACCACCCTGGTGCTTTTGGGCGGCGCCCTGTTCGCCGCCTTCCCAAAATTCTATGCGACCAGCTTCGGCGGCGCTTATTGGGTATGGATTCTCATCCTCTTTACCTTCGTCGTGCAGGCGGTCAGCTACGAGTTCCGCAGGAAACCGGGCAATCTCTTTGGTGCCGCCACCTATGAAGTTTTTCTCTTCATCAACGGCGCTATCGGTATTTTGTTGATCGGCGCCGCCGTCGGCACCTTTTTTACGGGGTCGAACTTCACACTCGACACCTTCAACCGCGTTACCTGGACCAACCCGCTGCGCGGCCTGGAGGCGGCCTTCAACCTGTTCAACCTGGCCATGGGCCTGTTTCTCGTCTTCAACGCCAGGACTTTGGGAGCGATGTTTCTCGTCAACAACATCGACTGTACCGACGTGCCGGAACTTGAAAGGCGCCTGCGCAAATCCTGCCTGCTAAGCTTTCTCTGCGCCCTGCCCTTCCTCGTCATCATCCTGGCCTACTTCATGTTCTGGGATGGTTTCGGGGTCGACAAAGACGGTGTGGTTGTGATGGTGCATCAGAAATATTTCATCAGCCTGATGGAAAACCTGTGGCTGGCCGGCATGTTGCTGCTTGGCCTCGTCTTGGTCATCCTCGGTGTTTTCCTCACCAGTTGCAAAACCTCGAAGGCCGGCATCTGGTTTGGCGGCCTGGGCACGGTGTTCGTTGGCCTCGTGGTCTTTTTCCTGGCGGGATATTTCGATACATCCTTTTATCCGTCAAAGGCCGATCCGCAATCGAGCCTGACGATTTTCAACGCTTCATCCAGCCACTTCACGCTGACGGCCATGACTTATGTGGCCATGGTGATTCCACTGGTGCTCGCCTATATCGCCCACGTTTGGTATCATATGGGCAAGTTGTCGGTGGCCGATGTTCAGGATGAGGAAAGCTACTAAAAACCACCACCAATCCGGCGAGAGCGGCCAGCCGCAAGCGGTCAGCCACTCTCGCTTTTCATGAAGGAGACGAAAATGACCGCTGTTCTGTTGATCCTCTGGCTGGCGACGATTATCCTGTCGTATAAATGGGCGGTAAAGCTGCTCGATAAATCCGGTTTGCTGTAAGAAGGAAAAGGCACGGCATGTTGGCCTACTTCAACGGCGCCTATCTGCCAGTCGAAGAGATACATATCAGCCCGGACGACCGGGGCTTCCTCTTCGCCGACGGCGTTTATGAGGTGATTCGCGTCTATAAGGGCCAGCCGTATCGCTTGGACGATCACCTGGCCCGTCTGTCCTTCAGCGCCAAACAGTTGCGGCTGACACCAAACAACTTTTCCTTTCTCGCCGAAGTGGCGCGGCGGCTCCTGTCCGAAAATGGCCTGACCGGCGCGGCCACCGTATATCTGCAAATCACCCGTGGCCGTGCCCCACGCCAGCACGCCTTCCCACAGCCGCCACCACCTTTGACCATTTATGCGGCGGTGCGTCCTTTTGACGAAAGGCGGCTGCGCGCACAGCAAGAGCGCGGTATCGCCGCGATTACCCTTCCTGATAACCGCTGGGCCCGCTGCGATATCAAGACCACGGCCCTGACCGCCAACGTCATGGCCAACCAGGAGGCCGTCGAGCGCGGTGCCGACGAGGCGATTTTCATCCGCGACGGGGCGCTTTTGGAAGGTTCACACAGCAATATCATGGCGGTGACCGATGGCGAGTTGCGCACGGCACCGCTTTCCAACTCTATTCTGCCCGGAATTACACGCCAGGCGGTGTTGGAACTGTGCCGGGAATTGGGCATCACGGTTCGCGAGATGCCGGTTTTTCAAAATGAAATACCAAAACTCACCGAACTGATGGCGCTCAGCACGACTTTCGAAGTAACACCCGTGGTAACGCTCGATGGCCAGGCGGTGGCTGAGGGCCTTCCTGGTGTCACCACCAAACGGTTGGGCCGCGCACTGCGGCAAACAGTAGAGCGGCTTTGCCGCTGAATGCTTCGGCGATGAGCCGAGGATAAAAACACATCGGAAAAAGGAGGATGGGCAATGGGAATTCTTTCGTGGATTATCATGGGCTTACTGGTCGGCGTTGTCGCGAAACTCATCATGCCGGGAAATGACGGTGGTGGCTTTATCATGACCATCATTCTCGGCATCGCCGGGGCTTTTGTCGGTGGCTACGTCTCGAAGTTCTTTGGCTTTAACGGCTTCACCGGCTTCAACTTTGGCAGTTTCATCATTGCCACCGTTGGCGCCATCATCCTCCTCTTGGCCTACCGGATGCTCAAAAAGAAGTAAACGCGATTTATTCCCGTTCGTGGCAAGTACGGCGCCTGCCGAATTATCGAACCACGAACGGGCTCACCACCATGAGACTGTTTCATCCTTGGCCACCACTGTTTGACGCCCGCTCGAAGATCCTCATTCTCGGCACCTTTCCGTCACCGAAATCGCGCCAGATGGGTTTTCCATACGGCCATCCACAGAACATCTTCTGGAAAACCCTGGCGCAAATCCTCGGCCAGCCTTTACCCGCCCGCGAGGCGGCGGCGGTCAAACAGTTCGCTTTAGCAAACCGCATCGCCCTGTGGGACGTGCTGCGCGCCTGCGATATTGAAGGCGCTTCCGACGCCAGCATAAAAAACCCGGAGGGAAATCTCTTCGCGCCGATCCTTTCGCAAAGCCAGATCAGCGCCATCTTCACCACAGGTAAAGCGGCGACCAACCTCTTCAACAAATTGTGCGCGGCGGAAGCCGGCATGACGGCCATCTACCTGCCCTCGACCAGTCCGGCCAACCGGGCGGCACAGGTGAAAGACAGTTTTATGGCACAATGGCGGTTGGTTGCCAAAGCGCTGGAAGATGAAGGAGTGATGCCGTCAACGGCACCGACGGAAGGAACGACACCCTCATATTTGAACGGATGATGACACCAGATCAACCTTTCAAACGAGCAGGCAAATAATCCTTCACAATCAAATGTGCCAGCGGAATCCCTGCTCATTACATCTAATTCCATTTCTCATTTCAGGATGCACCAATCCTTCCTCCGGCCCTTTGTGACTCCCTCTATCGGCTATGCCGACACCCCCTCTTCGAAGAAGGGAAGGCGCGTAGCGCCAGGGGAGAGTCAAGAGGAAAAATTGAAATAGGAATGGAATAAGATGTCCTCAGGCCTGGCGTCGCAGTCCAAATTTACAGTCGAGGTACCGCTTGACGCGATTTGATTGCATATATAAACTTAGTCTGATCAGTTGAGTTAAAATCTGGAGATCAGCTATGCAAACGGTCAATATTTACGAAGCCAAAACCCAGCTTTCGCGTCTGCTGGATGGTGTACGCCAGGGTAAAGCCTTTGTCATCGCCAAAGCGGGCAAACCTGTCGCCAGAGTTATTCCCTATACGGAAAAGGAATTTCCGGCCAAGAAAAGACTTGGTTTTTTGGAAGGATGCTTCGGTGATACCGCCAAGGTCAAAGAAGTGGGTGGCCAGGAAATTCTCGCCATGTTCGAGGACGAAGCATGAATTATTTGCTCGATACCCAAATGCTGATTTGGGCGGCCAATAATCCGAAACAACTTCCCCAGCGGGCACAGACCCTGATTGCCGCACTTTTGTCGTGAAGGCTTACTTGTCAGGGACAGCCAGTAGGAAGCATCTGTCTGAAATTTTTGGCT
>DOMU01000032.1 GCA_003509305.1 Desulfobulbaceae bacterium
TCGTTGATCGTACCGACCGGCTCGCCGCCGTCAGTGATGACGAAACTTGGCAGGTACTGGTCGGTGATGGCCGGGTCTTCCTCGTAATAGGTTTTCACCGCTTCGGTGGCCGAAAGAAACGGGCGGCCAAGCCCAAGCACATGCGCCCGCCAGCCGTTTTCCACCACCTGCCAGTCGGCGTTGTAGCGGTCCATCGTCGTCACCATGCGGCCACCGCCGGAGGCGATGCGGTAATCGAGGCCATCGCCGGTCAGGGTGGCGAGCTTTTCCTCGAGCGGCAACAGATAGTCAAGGGCGGTTTTTTCGCCGACATCGCGGCCATCAAGCAGAACATGGACACGGACTTTGGCGATGTTGTTCGCGGCACAGCCATCTAAAAGGGCAAAGAGATGGTTGATATTGCTGTGAACATTGCCATCCGACANNCCGATGAAGTGGACGGCACCTTGTTCGCCCGCGGCCAAAACCTTCCGCCAGGTTTCGCTCTCGAAAATAGCGCCGGAGGCAATGGCCTCGTTCACGAGTTTGGCGCCCTGGGAAAAAACGCGGCCGGCGCCCAGGGCGTTGTGGCCGACCTCGGAATTGCCCATATCGTCGTCGGAGGGCAGACCAACGGCCAAGCCGTGCGCTTTGAGGGATGTCAGCATATTTCCGGCCAGCAGACGGTCAAGAAGCGGCGTATAGGCCATGAACACCCCATTGCTTTCATTGCCGGGGCCAAGGCCGACGCCATCCATGATCACAAGAACCACAGGGCCGTCCGGCGGTGAATATCCGTCCAGAGTTTGCAAGGCTATCATCGGTTCCTCCGTTGAACGGGTTCGAAAAATTGGCTGAAAGCGCGACGCGACAGGCGCGGCCACTGTATCGTAAACAGGTGGCCAGCGCAATCCACTAACTGCTAGCGGCAAACGGGAAGGGAGAAAATTCAGGCCAGATGCCGTTTCACCCAGGCGGTGTAGGCATCCATGAAGCCCCGCAAAAAGCCGCGGCTGGCCTCGCCGATATTGCCATCGGCATCAAGCAGGCCCTCTTTATACTGCAGATAGATTTCCGGCTGGCAGAGGGTTGGCATGTTAAGAAAGTTCAGCACGCTTTTCAGGTGCTGCTGGGCCAGGGCCGTGCCCATGGCGCCAGGCGATACGCCGATCACCGCCGCCGGTTTCCCGTCCCAAACGCTTTTACCGTAGGGGCGCGAACCCTGATCGAGGGCATTCTTCAAAACACCTGGCATTGAGCGGTTGTATTCCGGCGTGGCGAAGAGGATGGCGTCACTGGTGGCAATTTCCTGGCGGAATTGCCGCACCGCCGCCTCTTCATGGCCGTCGGCGTCCTGATTGTAAAGCGGCAGGCTGGCGATGGCGACTTCTTTGAAGGTGAAATCCGAGGGCGCGAGTTTAACGATGGCCCTGGCCACGGCGCGGTTAAACGAATCCTTACGGAGACTGCCAACAACAACGGCAATGGTATACTGACGCATGGTTTCCTCCTCTGAGTTGGGAACGGCTGCGGGTGCCGCCTGGATAGACCCGGCGGCGCATGGTGGCAGTATGGGAGCGGCTGGGAGGTTTGTCAATTGTTGTGGTAAAATGCCGATGAAGATGCGCCAGGATTCTCGGCCATATCTCTGGAAATATCTCATCAACGGAGTTTTTTATGTCGCTTTTCGTTGCCAAATCCCGCGGCTACAAGAACAACGACTGCCCGATACCGGAAGCGAACGGCGACGATAGGGTGGCGGGCACCCATGGCAAAGACCACGGCGCGCGCCGGGAAATCATGTTGCTCGCGGCCAGCGGCCTGCTCTTTGCCCTGACCCTGTTGTTCGAGGCAAAAATCGCGGCGGCGGTGGGCCGGTGGGCGGTCTATCCGGCCTACGCCATCCCTTATCTGCTCTGCGGCGTGGGTATTTTCCGTGAAGCTTTGACGGAAATGCGAAAAGCAAATTTCTTCAACGAATTCACTCTGATGTGCATCGCCACCGTCGCCGCTATCGCTTTGGGCGAACTGGCCGAAGCGGTCGGCGTCATGCTGTTTTATCGGCTCGGCGAATTTTTTCAGGAGCGGGCGGCCAGCGGTTCGCGCAAATCCATCGCCGCGCTGCTGGCCGAAAAACCGAACCTGGCCCGGTTGGTGGCGGACCGCCAAGTGTGCGAAGTCCGTGTCGAAGAAGTGGCAATCGGCAGTATATTTGAAGTCCGCGCCGGCGAAAATATACCGCTTGACGGCCAGGTGGTCAGCGGCCAGTCCCAGGCCGACCAAAGCCCGCTGACCGGTGAGTCGCTGCCGGTCGTGCTACTGCCCGGCTCATCGGTACTGGCGGGCAGCATCAATCTATCAGGGACGCTGCGGGTGCAAGCCACCAGCCTGTACGCCGACAGCCATATGGCCCGCATCCTCGATATGGTCGAAAATGCCAGCCAGCGCAAATCGCCGACCGAGCGTTTCATCAGCCGTTTCGCCGGCTGGTACACGCCAACCGTCGTCGCCCTGGCCGCCCTCGTGGCGCTGG
>DOMU01000189.1 GCA_003509305.1 Desulfobulbaceae bacterium
CAGCCGGTCGTGGGATGTTCCGGCGCTGCGCCGCCACCACCTGCCGCCAACCAACCCGGCCTTTCTGGCCTTTGTAATAGGCTTTGATCAGGGATGGCGAGTGTAAATCGCCGCCAATATCGGCGTAGAGCGGGGCGCGAAAGCGCCAACCGGCATGTTTCAGGTAATTGGCAATCGAAGCGAGGATATCGGGTGTTGAATGGAAGACATCGGGGCGCCGGTCGCCGTCAAAACTGAGGGCGTATTTGCGAAAGCTCGACGGCATGAACTGAGTTTGGCCGAAGGCCCCGGCATACGAGCCTTTGACCGTATGTGGATCAATGCTGTTTTCGCGGCAAAGTAGCAGAAATTCGATCAGTTCCTGACGGAAGAAATTCGATCTTCTTGGATAGGCGTCGAACAGGGTATTCAGCACCTGAAAAACGTTCAGATTGCCGGTATTCTGGCCGAAGCCAGTTTCGATCCCCCAGATGGCGACGATAAACTGGCGTTCAACCCCCAGTTCTCGCTCAACGCGGTTGAGGGTCGCTTTCTGCTCACGCATTTTTCTGCGCCCGGCCTGAATCATCGCTGGGGTGATGAACATCTGCCGGTACTGGTAGTAGGGTTTGGCCTCGCCTGGCTTCTCCATGAGGTCTATGGCCAGTTTTCTGATGGTGACACCGGAGAAAATTTCGGCCAGTTGCCGGGGCGTGAAAGCGTAGCGGTCACGCAGTTCGGCAAACAGACGGCGGTAGCGGTCGCTGCTGAGGTCAATCGGCTGCCGATCGCGGATTTGTGATTGAGATGGGGGCGCAGTGCCGGCGTACAGGGGCGGCGGCACGGTCAGGAGAGCCGAGAAAACAGCCAGCATCGCCCACTTGGCGGCTGGTGAAAAAAGGAGAAAACGCATACGCCGGTTTCGTCTGGGACGAAAAGAAATGGCGGGCGAAAAAGAAAGGCGGCCTCAATTTTAAGCGGGCCGCCTTTTCTTCTCAGAGCTGGACGCCCAGATCGGAAGCGAGATTCGCCAGATTGAAGATGACAAAATAACGAGTCTCGACACTGTTGTATTCGGATCGCAGTTGCACCGACCAGCATGGGGCTTGGTAAATCAGCCCAACATTGAATACCTCGGTGTCACCGCTCGATATGGAGTGCTGCACCGCCACTTCCGTCAACCAACTGTTGGTGATGTGGGTGCGCACGAGGGCGTTGATTTGTTCGATATCATCCGAGTCTGAAGTGCGATATGTATCGAGATAGGAAAGCCGGCGTTTGAAATCGTCGGTTGTCGTATCGTAGTAGCTGTAATCAATGGAGAATGTATCGTTGCGGCGGTTCGTGTATGTGCCTGAGACGCTGTGAGATGAGAAAACGTTGGCATATACATCGTAATAAACGTCGTACTCCAGGCTGGTTTGAGGCATCGGAGTCCAGGTGGTGCGGGCGCCGATCGCCTGGAAAGGACGGTCCTTATCCTCATCAAGCAGGCTGTAACTTTGGAAGAGGCGGAAGGTGGCGTATTCCCTGGAAGTGGTCGCGCTTTCGATGGTGTTGAAAAAGTTATCGATGCCGTAGGTGATAAGGCTCTGTTGGTCGATACGGTCAACGGCGTCGAGACCGGGCAGTTCTTTCTGATCGACATCCGGGAGCCAGTTGTAACGGACGAAGGGGCGAATCTGATGTTCAAAGGCGGTGCCGCCGAACGAGGTGGTGGCAAATTCCCGCACCAGGGTGCTGGCGACCTCGAATTGGGCATCGGCCAGCAGCCGGTTCTGGCTGGTGTCATAATCCCAGGTGGCGTCACCGTACTCCTGCACCTGGTAGTAGGTGTCGCGCACGCCCAGCTCCAGGCTCGATTCGAGATACTGCGTTATCGGCACTGGCATACTCACCGACGGATGCAGGTCAATCCGGTTGGCGCCGATGCCGTCTTCCCGCCAGTAGTTGACATAATCGGCGTCCCAGTTCAGGCTCATGCCGGTGGAATAAAAGGGCAAAGCACCATTGTAAGCGATGCTTGGCAGCTTCCACAGTGGCGTTGCCGTACCCGCCGGGCGGTTTTCCATCAGATCGTTCTGGGCATCCAGGGTGGCGGTCAGCGACGTGCCATTCCAGTATTTGGAAGCGGTCAGGTTATTGTCGCGGTAGAAAGAGGTGTAGTTATCGAAACCGCGGCCAAACATGGTACGCATCCGGTTTTCGGTCGAATCGAAGCCGGTATAGCCGCCGTTGAATTCCCTTAAATAATCCAGATCCGAGGCAATATCCACATCCAGCCGGACCTGCCAGCCGTTACCGACCTCGGCATCGGCCTTGCCGTACAGCCAGTAGCGCTGATCATTGGTGTGATAGGGATAGTCGGAGTTGTCAGAAAGGTCGTCTTTAAGAAATTGACCGAAGAATATACCTTTGTTGGTGTCGCTCATGGCGTAGCGGAATTCGAGACCCGGTTTGAAACCACGTTCGGTCATATATTCCGGAAACAGCGTGAGGTCGGCGGAATGCGACAGATTGATAAAGAGCGGCAGATTAACCCCGAAACCAGAGTTGTCGGAGTAGGACAATTCTGGAAACAGGAGACCGGTCTGGCGGGTGTTTTTGACCGGAATGATCATGTAGGGCGTATAGAAAATTGGCACACCGGCGACGTTGAAACGGGCGTTTTTCAGTTTGGCGTAACCACCCTTTTCGATGTCGGCGGAGGAACTCACCAGGCTCCAGGGCGGGGTTTCACCCTCTTTCAGTTTGCAGGTGATGACCCAGCCTTGCTCGATATGATAGGTGTTGTAGCCGGTTTTGGTGACGGCCCTGCCTTCGAGATGCATGGGCTTTTCTTTGGTGGTGATGATGGCGTTGGCGAAGGTCCCGGTCTCGGATTCGAGGTTGACCGTGCCGGAGCTGGCCTTCAGCGTTTCGTTGCCGCTGATGATGCTGATGTTGCCCTTGGCTTCAATGTATTTCCGTTCGACATTGTAGGAAATCCAGTCGGCCTTGATAACGGTGGTTACGCGCATCTCCGGTTCCGCTTCCGTTACCACATCTTTGGCGGCGGTGGCGGTTTTTGCCCGCTCCGGCTCACCTAAAACATCGGCCCAACTGTCCTCCGCCTCCTCAGCGGCGTTTGGTTTCGGCGGCGGCTGTATTTCACGCTTTTCAAGGATGATGTTGCCTTCGCCGATAATGCGCCGCGGATGCTCGAGATTGACGATCTTATCGGCGGTGATGTTCCACTCCGGAGTGGCGGTGCTGGCGGCGAAGAGCGCTTGCGGGCAGAAAAGCGCCACGAGCAGAATAGTCAGGGGAAATGTCTTCGAGCGCGAGATGTTTCGCTGTGGCATCACCAGAGGCTCCTTGGAAAGCTGACAAAAAAAGAGTTCCGCGCGGCGGCGCGGCAAAAGCTGTCTGAAAAATGCGGAAAAAACTGATTGAATGTACGGTTCCGGCCTGTGGCTTGTCAAGCCCAATCTCCGAGAATTCCCTTGATAATCTGATGGAATTGCTTTATTTTCCAACGTTGTTCGTCTCGAAAATCCAGTCATGCCGATCTTCTCTTGCTGCCTTTCAGCTGCTTTTGCCGCAACCTGCGGTGGTCAGCGCCCGCCCCGAGGACATCCCGAACCTCTCTTTACTGACGAGAAAAATGTGTGAAGGTTTTGCGGCTGAATCTGTTTGTCCGCTATGGGCCGGATCGCCTCGAGTGAAAATGACTGGATGGAATGACGAACGGAATCACTCCCGTATGATTGCCAGAATTCCCCTGGGGAATCCGCGTGATGGGGCGGGAGGCGTTTGCGCCGGTGGTTTGTCCGATCGCCCGCCGGAAAACATTGCTCCGGGTTGACCATACTGGTGGCCCGATGACTTCAGGATTGTGTATGGCTACAGAGGAAGAATCACGAGGGGAATCGAACGTCCCCGAAACCGCCCCGTCCGATACGGCGGTGGACAAGGCGGCGAAAAAACCGCGCCGTCGTCAAAGCAAAATGAATGTCCCGGAAAGCGGGATACCGGAAACGGCGGTAAAAAAAACACGCCGCCGTCAAATTAAAACGGATGTTCCGGAAGCCGAGCCACCGGAGACGGCACCGAAAAAACGGGGACGGCCCCGCCGCTCGCCGGGAGCGACCGAGGCTGAAGAACAGACCGCGGAAATCACAACGGTGAGTGTGGTGCCGCCGGAAGAAAAAAAGCCAGCGAGAAAACGGCGCGCCGCCACAAAAAAAAGCGTCGAGAAGATGGCGGATGCCAGACCGGAGATGGCCGCGCCGCTGGATGATGCCGCCGAAATTCCGCCGGAGGAGGTTGCAACTGAAGCTCTGACCGTACCGGCGGTAGCGGTAGAAGAAGTAGAAGTGGTAGTAGAAAAAGTCGGGCTGGAAGAAAACGCCGCGAAAAAACGCCCTGGCCGGCGAC
>DOMU01000151.1 GCA_003509305.1 Desulfobulbaceae bacterium
AGGTACGTTTCGTTAATTCCGGCACCGAGGCAACGATGAGCGCCATTCGCCTGGCGCGGGGTTTTACCGGTAAAAATATCGTTGTCAAGTTTGACGGCTGTTACCATGGCCATGCCGATTCTTTCCTGATCAAAGCCGGTTCCGGCGTCATCACCCTGGGGATTCCCGGTAGTCCCGGCGTGCCGGCGGATATTGTCAGAAATACCATTTCCATCCCCTACAACGACATCGAAGCGCTGGAAGCCACCTTGCGTGGCCGGGCGGCGGAGATCGCCTGCGTCATCGTTGAGCCGGTAGCCGGCAACATGGGCTGTGTGCCGCCGGCGCCGGGATTCCTCGATACCATGCGGGCGCTGACCCGTGAGTTGGGAATTGTTCTGATCTTCGACGAGGTAATTACCGGTTTCCGCCTGGCTTACGGTGGCGCCCAGGAGTTTTATGGCATTGACGCCGATCTGACATGCCTGGGCAAAATTATCGGCGGCGGTCTGCCGGTTGGCGCTTACGGTGGCCGCGAAGAGATCATGAATCAAATCGCCCCGGATGGCCCGGTGTATCAGGCGGGAACCTTGTCCGGCAATCCCTTGGCCATGGCGGCGGGTATCGCCACGCTGAAGCTGTTACAGCGGGAGAATTTTTATCGCAACCTGAACGAAAAGGCGGCCTCTTTCGCTCTCGCCCTGGAAGAAGCCGGACGCAGGGCCGGACTGCCGTTCTGCTGGAATCGGGTTGGCTCGCTCATGACCGGATTTTTCTGCGAGCGGCCGGTGACCGATTACGTTTCGGCGATGCGTGCCGACACCGGGCGCTATGCTCAGCATTACCGCAATATGTTGGCGGCTGGCTTCATGCTGGCGCCATCACAGTTTGAAGCGCTGTTCGTCTCGGCGGCGCATGAACCGGAACATCTGGCGGCGGCGATGGCGGCCTGTGAGGAATCGTTCGCGGCCATCGGCCAGCCATGATAAAGCATCGCCATCAAGATAAACCCGTTGACTTTTCCGGGCGTGGTGCTATAACTCGCGCTCAATTGCAGGGCTTTTTCTGTGTCTTCTGGGTGACGCGCCCATGGTAAGTGTGAAAAAAGAAGTGGTTCGGCAATTGGCGCATTTTGGCCAGCTTGGCATGACTTTTGCCGTATGTATTTTTATCGGCTTTGGCGCCGGATATTTTGTCGATCAGAAACTTTTGTCCGGACGCTGGGCGCCGTTGTTTATGTTTGTCGGGCTGGCCTTTGGCATTGCCGCCGGTTATCGAGTCCTCTTTGACGTGTTACGACGTACGAAAGATACGTCATCGGATGATAAGCTGTGATTATTCGTGATGTACTGCGGGCCGGATTGGTGTGTTTGCTTGTGTTGACCTTGGGTGGATGGCTTTTTTATTCACCCAAGATGGCTTGGTCGGTGTTCGCGGGTGGAGTCCTGACGCTTACGAGTTTCGCCCTCTCGGTCCGGAATGTGAAAAGATTGACGGGCAGCGTATTGGCGGACAATGACTTCGACCAGCAAATTGCCCGCGGCAAGCAGGAAACCTGGCATTGTATCGTGGGTTTTTTTTTGCGTCTGGCAGTAATGGCATTGGTACTGTTCCCGCTCATAAAGCACAGGTGGGTTGAAATTTTTGGTTTGGTGATTGGTTTGTCAGTGGTGCCACTTGCGATCTCGGCGGTCGGAGTGGTAATGGCGGGACGACTTTTTTTGCACGGGAGGTAGTATGGAGCATCCGATTCTTTTCACCTCGCTTCTGCTCGAGAAAGCGGGCCTGCCGGTTACGCATGGGGCTGTTGCCGAGAACTTCATTGAGTATTTCACCGCCCCGTACATGACTTACACATGGGTGGTGATGGCGTTTTTGTTTTTCACCGCCAAACTCACCATGGGCAGTATCGAGTTGATTCCCGGCAATGGCCAGAATTTCTGGGAAATTGTCGTCGGTGGTTTCCATGATTTCTGTTCCGAAAACATGGGACAGAAGCTTACGGAACAGTTCTTCCCGCTGATCGCCACTTTTGGCCTGTTCATCATGGTAGCCAACTTGGTGGGGCTGATCCCCGGTTTCATGTCGCCAACTGCCAGCCTGAACACGACCTTGGCTCTGGCGCTTATCGTCTGGATACTGCATCATTATATCGGCATCCGGGAACATGGCTGGAGATACTACAAACACTTCATCGGGCCGATCTGGTGGCTTATCCCACTCATGCTGCCCATCGAATTGATCAGTAACTTCGCCCGCATCGTCTCTCTCTCGGTTCGACTTTTCGGTAACATCATGGCGAAAGAGACACTTCTGGCCATCTTGTTCATGCTGGCTGGAAGCTGGTTCGCGCCACTGCCGATCATGCTACTGGGTGTCCTGGTTTCTTTTGTGCAGGCAATGGTCTTTGTTCTCCTGACCATCGTTTATTTCTCGCAGGCGAAAGAACACGCCCACTGAGAAAGAAAGTCTTACGGTTTCGCTCGTTACGGCCTTGCCCGGTATGGCAAATCGCCGAGGAATAGTAGGTTCAAGTCCTTCACAACAACTTTTTAGGAGAAGAACATGGAAGGTAACATTCAGTTGGCACTTATTTGTGTTGGCGCCGCGCTCTCTATCGGTCTCGCGGGTCTGGGCGCTGGCATTGGTATTGGTTCGGTCGGAAACGGCGCCTGCCAGGGTTTGGCCCGTAATCCCGAGACTCAGCCCAAATTGATGGTATTCATGATTCTGGGCATGGCTCTTGCTGAGTCCTGCGCCATCTACGGTCTGGTTATCTCGCTGATTCTGCTTTACGCCAACCCGCTGCTCGGATAAGTTTTACCGCCGCGCCATCTCGTATGGTGTAGGCATTTAGCGGCAAGGTTTACCCAAGGGGATACGGTTTTCTGTATCCCCTTTTTGTGTCAGGAGTCCTTCGGTGGATGAGGAACATATCATCATATCGCCGCGCCGGGGNNCGGGGAAAACACGAACGAGCTATCCCCGTGGCTGGTCTGTTCTTTGCGAATCTGGCCGACGCCGATACCGCCCACCAGCGTCTCTTGGCGGCAGGCGGTGAGGAGCATTATTTCTTCATGTCGCGGCTGACGGTGGCAAAAAGTGGCGATTTCTTCGTGGCTGGTCCGGGGGTGGGCGCGCCGTTCGCCACCCTGTGCCTGGAAAAGATGATTGCCCTGGGCGCTCGTCGCGTGATTTTTTATGGCTGGTGCGGTTCCATCGCTGCGGATTTGCCGATTGGCCAGGTGGTGGTGGGCGATAAGGCGGTCAGCGGTGAAGGGACTTCGCGGTACTATCCTGTGCCGGAACCGCTTTGCTCCGCCGAAAGTTTGCGGCAAGAAATCATTAGTTATTGCTCCGGTCATGGTCTTGCCACACAACTGGCTACCATCTGGTCAACCGATGCCCTGTACCGGGAAGACCGGTGTCACCTCGACCGCTTACGCATCGAGCAGGGGGTGCGGGCCATTGACATGGAATATGCCGCGCTCTGCGCGGTGGCGGCCTTCCGCCGGATTGAGCTGGCCGGGGTTTTTGTCGTTTCCGATGAATTATTTCATTCTTCCTGGCGTCCTGGCTTTTCCCAGCCGGAGTTCCGCCGGACCGGCGCCGCTCTGCTCGCCGCCATGCTCGATTTTTTCTCCATATGAATACTGTTTATCTGATCAGTCTGGGCTGTGCCAAAAACCTGGTTGACTCGCAGTATGTGCTTGGCGTGCTGGCTGAAGCTGGAGTACATCCAGCTCCGGAAGTGGCCACAGCCAGTGTGCTGCTGATCAATACCTGTGGCTTTCTGCAGGCGGCGGTTGAAGAAGGGATTGATGAAATTCTGCGCCTGGCGGGTGACAAACGGCCAGAGCAAAAGCTCGTCGTCTTCGGCTGCCTGGTTGAACGCTATCGCGAAGAACTTGTCACGGAATTGCCCGAGGTCGATCTCTTTTTCGGCGTCGAGCCGTATACCGTCATCGCTGCCGCGGTCGGCGCTCTGCTCGCCGGCGGCATATCAAGCCGCCTGATTCTCGGGGAAAACATCACCACCGCTCAGCCGCCACGCCTCTTGACGGCGCCACGCCATCGCGCTTATCTGAAGATTACCGAAGGCTGCGACAACCGCTGTTCGTACTGCATGATTCCCGCTATTCGCGGGCCACTGCGCAGCCGCACGATTGATGATGTGACACGCGAAGCCGTTTGGCTCGAGCGGCAGGGTGTGCGTGAACTCTCACTGATTGCCCAGGATCTGACCGCCTTTGGCCGCGATCGCGCTGGACATTCGGAGCTGGCCGCGCTGCTCGACACCTTGATAGCGCACACGTCGATCCCCTGGATTCGCTTGCTCTATCTGCATCCACGAGGGGTTGATGACACGCTTTTGGCACAGATGGCCGCCGCTCCACGTCTGCTCCCTTACCTCGATATTCCCATTCAGCACGCCAGTGACCGTATCCTTGAAGCGATGAACCGCCGCTATGACCGCGCCTTCATTGAAGGCATGGTGCGGAATATCCGTTCCTTCATTCCCGATGTGAGCCTGCGTACCACGCTGCTTATGGGATTCCCCGGAGAAGAAGAGTCGGATGTCGACGAAGTGGTCGCGCTGCTTGAGAAGCTGCGCTTCGATCATGTCGGTGTTTTCTCCTACTCGAACGAAGAAGGGGCGCCTTCGGCGCATTTTCCCGGCCAATGTTCAGAGGAAGAAAAAGAGCGGCGGCGTGACCGAGTCATGGTGGCGCAGGCGAAAATCTCAAGCGCCCGGCAAAAAGCCTACGTTGGACAAACGCTCGACGTGCTGGTTGAAGGCCTGTCGGCGGAATCGGATTTGTTGCTGGAAGGGAGAAGTATTTACCAGGCTCCGGAGGTGGACGGCTGTGTCTATATCAATGAAGGAGCCGCCGCTCCGGGTGATATCGTGCGAGTGCGCATTGACGCGGCGCACACTTACGATCTGGCTGGCGGCGTCGTCTGAAAAATGCGCGAGGAAGATTAACGTTCAGCGGGTTATCGCCCGTTGTTGACGCGCTCACGCAACTCTTTGCCAACCTTGAAAAAAGGCAGTTTCTTGGGTTTTACCGTAATTTGCTTGCCGGTTTTTGGGTTGCGCCCATCGTAGGCGTCGTACTGCTTGATGATGAAGCTGCCGAAACCGCGGATTTCTATACTCTCACCCCTGGCCAGTGCATCAACCACTGTGTCGATGACCGTGTTGGTGATGGCGGCGGCTTCTTTGTGCGAGACCTGGATTTCTCGCGCCAGGGCCTCAATCAGTTCGGATTTGTTCATGTGCGCTTCTCCCGCGAAACATATCGGAGTGAGTGAGCAACGGCTCGTGGTTAAAAGTCATGAAGCCACAGAAATTCTGCCGGAGGATTCGACACTTCAAGGCAGGTGGAAGGTCGAGGCAAGCGAACGCCATTGGCCTCATGTCTGTCTGGTTGATACTGTTAGAATACGTTGAACTGAATCAGCTTTTTCGGCGTTTGTAAAGAAAAAGTCACAGAAAAAATTTCTCCAGCTCATCCGCAGTGAGGAAACGGTATTTCCCCACCACCAGCCCATCCAGCCGCAACCGTCCATAAGCCGTGCGTCTGAGAGAGACCACCGGATGGCCAATTGCCGCCAGCATTCTTTTCACCTGCCGCTTGCGCCCCTCGTGCAAAACGATGCGGACGCGGCTGTGTGTCGCTGATGGCGCCGTCAGCATTTTAACCGAACATGGCGCGGTTGGCCCGTCATCAAGAACAATGCCACAAGCCAGTCTTTGCAAAGCAGCGGCGTCAGGCGCGCCCCGCACCACCGCTTCGTAGGTCTTTTCACTGTGAAACGATGGGTGCAGCACCCGATGGGCAAAGGCGCCGTCATTGGTGACGAGCAGTGCCCCCTCGGTGTCGAGATCGAGGCGGCCAACCGGGAACAGACGCTCTCGCATCGGTGGCAAGAGCGTCAGGATAGTGGGCCGTCCCTGCGGGTCGTGGGTGGTGGTAACGTAGCCTTTCGGTTTGTTGAGCAGGATATACACCAGCTTGGCCATTGGTCGAACTACACGGCCATCACAGGTGATACGCTGGCTTTCCGGATTGACCATGCATCCCTGCTCGCTGACCACTTGGCCATCGACTTGCACGCGCCCGGCGGCAATCAGCGTCTCGGCCTTACGCCGCGAAGCGACGCCGCATTGGGCCAGATACTTATGCAGCCGCAGCAGAGTCATCTCAGTGAAGAAGGCAGCAGCTTGGGCAGCCGGGCATCGACCTTTTTCCGCGTTGCTTCGTCCACGGCCAGCGCCTCGGTGTACCAGGGTTTCATGCGGCAATCAATTACCACCGGCTCTGTCAGGCCGACATGGAAGCGGTGGACAGAGCGAGCGGCGGCATGGAAATCGTTTGCCGGTTCAAAACGTGTGAAAACCGTCCACAAGAATTCCTGCACCGAGACGGTCGCCGCGGCCAAATCATCGACAAGGAGAGCCACCGGCATTTTTCCAAGCCCATTCCAGGTGGCCAGCCGCGCCGCAAGCTCTTTGTTCTCTTTATACATTTCCCCCTCGACGACGAGAGTGCCGGGTAGAAACAGCCGCGCCCGGCGGCAGCCGGGTGGCAGATCGCCATGGAATTCCTGCGGCAGTTCGCGGCGTTTATCGCGGCCTAGGCCCAGGAGCATTGCTTTTGACCCCATATTGACTGACGGCCCGGTGTAGTCGAGGGTGTCCTGGGCGGTATCGGCGAAGATATGTAAATCGTCCGCCCAATTGACCCTTTCCAGCACATGCGTCCACAGTTTCGGAAAATCGCCGACATCAAGGTGGCCGTCGGTGACGATGAGAAATTTACTCAGCGACAACTGTCCCTCGCCGAGCACGCGCAGGCCGCAGGCAAAGGCTTCGCGCGGGTAGCGGTTTTCGACGCGGGCCGCCGCCAGGCAGTGGAAGCCGGTTTCGCCGAAGGTTTTCAGTTGTTTGACGCCCTTCATGACCAGCGGGAAAAGTGGCGACAGCACGTCCTGCAGAAAATCACCGATATAGTAGTCTTCCTGCTTCGGGCGCCCGACCACCGTCGCCGGATAGACGGCGTCTTTACGGTGATAGCAGTGGCTGGCCTGAAAGACCGGGTAATCGTGGGCCAGCGAATTGTAACCGTAATGGTCGCCAAATGGGCCTTCCGGGCGGCGAAGCCTGGGTGGCACGATTCCTTTGATGGCGAATTCGGCGGTAGCCACCAGGCGGTGACCGCCACGCGGGTCATCAATCATTGGCAACTTTTTGCCGAGCAAGAGGGAGGCGAACATCAGTTCGGGAATGTCTTCCGGCAAAGGGGCGATCGCCGCCAGCATCAGGGCTGGCGGGCCGCCGATATACAGGGTCAGCGGCAGCGCCAATCCCAACTTTTCCGCCTGATGATAATGATAACCACCACCCTTATGAATCTGCCAGTGGATGCCCGTGGTCTGGTCGTCGTAACGCTGGATGCGGTACATGCCGAGGTTGTGGCCATTATCCTCCGGATGTTCGGTGTAAACCAAGGGCAGGGTGACGAATGGCCCGCCATCGCCATGCCAGGAGGTGAGCAGCGGCAAGCTGGTCAGGCGCGGTGGTATCTGGCAGTTGTCGAGGATCGGCGCGGTCTTCACCGTTTTCAGGCCGATTTTCAGGCCATCCAGCAGCAAACGGCGTTTTCGCCACAGTGTTTTCGCGGAAACTTCACCAAGCGATTCGGCAATATCCGTTAACTCGCGGACAAAACGCTGTGGACGCCCGGCGAATGCCTGCTCGAGGCGGCGCTCGCAGCCGAACAAATTGGTGACGACCGGAAATGCCGAGCCTTTGACGCGGCGAAAAAAAAGCGCCGGGCCTTTTTGGGCGATGACGCGGCGATGAATTTCGGCAATTTCAAGATACGGATCGACTTCCTCATCAATTTCCAAGAGGTCGCCGTCCTTGCGCAGGACATTGAGATAGGCGCGTAAGTCGGTGAGGAATGGGGTTTTCATAACTCATTCTTCGTTCAGAAAATGGCGGTGGTACTCGTCTTCGCTGAAATGCTTTTTCATTAGCCCGGTCAAGGTATCGGCCAGGGCAATGATTTCTTCGCTGGTCATCCTTTCGGCGAGAAGCGCCGCGCATTCCTCGCGGCCAAAGAGCCGCAAATAGATGACGAGCGAGCGGCTATCCAGGGCGTGGTCGAGTCCAAAGCAGATGCCGTCGGCGGAAAGAGCCATAAAAAATCCTCGGGATAAAAGGCGCCAGTGGAAAATGGCAAGACCGTTAGCATAGCGACTATAGAGAAGAGCGAGCGCGCCGTCAACGCCCGCCGTTCTTCTTTCCTCTTGCCCGTGGCGAAGCCAGCCAGTACATTCTTGCCTGTGCCTCACCGGGCGCATTTGTGCATGGGCGGATTTTCGTCCGTTTTTCATCGTTCTCCAAGGAGGAGTTACAGCCATGGCTTCCGACAAAGTAAAACAAATCACCGACGCCGATTTTACATCCATTATCAGTTCCGCTCAGCCCTGCCTCGTTGACTTTTGGGCGCCCTGGTGCGGGCCTTGCAAGGCCTTAGGCCCGGTCATTGACGAAGTGGCCGATCATTTCGCTGGCAAGGCGACCATCGCCAAGATGAATGTCGACGACAATCCGATGACACCGGGGAAATTTGGCATCCGCGCTATCCCGACGATGATTCTTTTCAAAAACGGCCAGCTTATCGACCAGATCACCGGTGCCGCCGCCAAAGCGCAGATCATCGACCTCGTGAACAAAGCCCTGTGATTCAACAACGCTTCGGCTTGTTCGGAGCGTTGCCACTTTCTTTCCCTGGTTCGTTTCATGGCAAAAACACATTACCAACTGATTATTTTGGGCGGCGGTCCGGCCGGACTGACCGCTGGTCTTTATGCCGCCCGCGCCCGGCTCGACCATCTGCTGATTGAAAAAAGTGTCACCGGCGGGCAGGTGCTGAATACGCACTGGATAGATAACTATCCTGGCTTTCCCGAAGGTGTTAGCGGTTTCGACCTGATGGAAAAGATGGCCGCTCAGGCCCAGCGCTTCGAAATGAATGCGGTCACGAAGGAAGTCGTGAGAGTCGAGCTGCCGGAAAAGGCGGCGAAAATCGTCCACTTCGGCGACGGCTCGCATCTTACTTGCGATAGTCTGATCATCTGCACCGGCGCCCGCGCCAACAGCGCCGGGATTCCCGGCGAATCCCAATTCTTCGGCAAAGGCGTCAGCTACTGCGGCACCTGCGACGGGCCGTTTTTCCGGGGCCTCGAAGTGGCGGTGATCGGTGGCGGCAACACGGCGGTACAGGAGGCCGAGCACCTGACCAAATTCGCGAAAAAAGTCATTTTGGTGCATCGCCGCGATAATTTGCGCGCCACCAAGGTGGTGCGGGAAAAAGCTTTTGCCAACCCGAAGATTGAGTTTGTCTGGAACAGCCGGGTCACCGCCANNGCGATAAAGAAGTGGATGCGATTGAACTGACCGCAAATGACGGCGCCGTTTCGCGGCGCGCGGTGCAGGGCGTCTTCGTCTTCATCGGCATCACGCCGAACAGCGCCGGCTTGCCTCTGGATCAACTTGGGGCGGACGCCCGCGGCTTCATCCCCGTTGATATTGAGAGCCGCACCTGCGTGCCTGGCGTCATGGCCGCTGGCGACATCTGCGCCAAACAGGTGCGGCAAATCGTCAATGCCTGTGGTGAGGCGGCGGTGGCGGCGCTGTCCGCTGAACACTACCTCGCCACTCTGGAGTACACGCCATGAACAGATTTTTCGTCTCACTTCTCTGGGCCATGTTGCTGTCTCTGCCGCTTTTGTCCGGCTGCTCCGGTCTTATCGATTACATCGGCTTCGGCGACGATGAGGATAAGAGAACCGCCGCCGAAAAGCAGGAGGAAAGCGCCAAAAGCCTGGCTCGAAAAGGGATGCAGGAATATCGGGTGGGCCGCTATTATGTCGCCGCCGAGTATTTCGACAATATCCTCAGTCGCTACCCCTTTTCTCCAGAAGCGACGCTGGCCGAGCTGAAGGCCGCCGACTGCAAATTTTTCATGAAAAAATATGCGGAGGCCCTGGAGCAGTACAGGAGTTTTGAGGACCATCACCCAACCAACGAAGCGATGCCTTACGTCTTGTTTCAGAGAGGCATGTGCAACTACCTGCGCATTGACCGGGTTGACCGTGATACCTCTTATGCCAGCGAGTCGGTCAAGCAGTTTAAGCAACTGCTGCGCCAGTTTCCCGATTCGCCCTACGCGCCGGAAGCCGAGGCGCGCGTCAAGGCGGCGCAGGATTTTCTCGCGCACAGTGAATTTTTTGTCGCCGAATACTATTTACGGCAAGGTAAGTACCAGGAATCGCGGGGACGGCTGAAGTATCTGCTCACCCTGTATCCGGACAGCAGTCTGGCGCCGCAGGCCAGGGAACTTTTGGCCCAGATCGAAGCGGGCAAGCCGCCGGAGAAGGGTCTTGCCTCGCGGCTGCCGAAAGTGGCCCTGCCAGATTGGATGCTATTCTGGAAAAAGAAGGCTGATTCGCCGACCGAGGTGTTGCCGCCTCCAGAGCCGCCGAACGTGGGTATGGACATCATCCCCGGTGACGCGCCCTGAAAACAGACTGGCGGTTTATAACCCGTTCATAGTGCGCGTGCCGCGCCATGAACGGGAAAGTGCTCAGGCCAGGTCTTCGGCCAGGGCCATGTCGCGGTCGGGGATGATTTCCATGGCCCGTACCGGGCAGATGGGCACGCAGAGATCGCAGCCGGTGCAGCGTTCGGCATCGAAAACCACCGCCATTGACGGGCGGCTGATCGATAATGCGCCCGACGGGCAGATACCGGCGCATTCTCCGCACTGAAAGCATTTGCTGTCATCACGGCGGATGCGCGAAGTCAGGCGTTGCGCCCGCACACCACAGCCGCGCAGGTAATCAAGGCCGGCTTTGACGCTTTCTTTCGCTCCTTTGATTTCCAGGATCATCATCCCTTCCCGTTGTAGGAGGATATCGGCTTTCAGGATGCTGAACTCCAGGTCATAATCTTTGACCAGACGGTAAACGAGGGGACGATCGCTGCTCTCTTTAGAGAAACGCAGCAGGTAAATTTGCGTATGCACGGCGCGGGCCTCTTGAAATTAGGGGAAAAAGAGAAGCCAGTATCTACCATTTTTCCCGCTTGGATTGCAAGTCACCGGTCAGCGAACGGTGACGCCCGCGCATGATAAGGAGACTTTATGGATAAAACCCGCCTGTTGGCGCTCTTGCAGGCGCTTGCCGATGGGCAACTGCCGCCCGCCGAAGCCTTTTCGCAACTGCGTGATTTTCCCGCTGGCCTCGGCGGGGATTTTGTTCTCGACACCCAGCGGCGGTTGCGTACCGGCTTACCGGAAGTGATCTATGGCGCCGGTAAAAGCGCCGAGCAGATCATCGAACTGGCGCGAAGGCTTCTGTCCGCGGGTGAACAAATATTGGCGACGCGCGTCGATGAGACAAAAGCCGCCAAGGCGCTGGTCGCCATACCGGAACTGACTTACGACGCCACGGCGCGATTGCTCTATGCCCACCCGACACCGGTGGATGAACGGCGGGGCTTGGTCGCCGTCGCCTGTGCTGG
>DOMU01000057.1:0-432 GCA_003509305.1 Desulfobulbaceae bacterium
CGCCGCCAGCTTTGAAACCGATTCCCTCTACTACGGTGGCCATGCCGGTGGCGGCTATCTGATGGCGGTGACGGATACGTCGCAGGCCGATTTCTACGCCCGCTTCCTGTGGACGCATCAGGAAGGCGACGACGTGCGGCTTTCCACCGGAGAGCCTTATACCTTCGACGCCGTCGATTCGCTGCGCACGGTGTTGGGCGCCCGCTATACCTGGGTGGCCNNTATGTCGGCGCCGCCTGGGAGCATGAGTTTGACGGCGACACCGGTTCAGCAACCAATTACGACAATGTCCCCGAGGCCGAAATCGACAAGACCAGCCTTGGCGGCGACACCGGCATGGCGGAAATTGGCCTTAATATGGGCTCGAACGCCGGTTCCTGGGCCTTCGATCTGGGAGTGCAGGGATACGCCGGCGCCCGCGAAGGCGTCAGC
>DOMU01000057.1:506-16628 GCA_003509305.1 Desulfobulbaceae bacterium
GATTTTTCCTCCTGACTCCCTCCGGCGGCATTCAACCAGTCCTTCTCTCAGAGAGGGACTGGTTGGGAGCTTACCAAGATTCAAACCTTCCATACTTGTGGGGAATGGACAGCTCTTTGAGGGGGAAGGCGCGTAGCGCCAGGGGGGAGCCACAGAAAGCCAGAGGAAGGATGAGTGCACCCTGAAATGAAAAATCGAATAAAAGCAATAATTCCAGAGGCATATCGGAAAACGGAAGATGAAATAATATTTCCGGAATTGGTCATGAACAAAACAATTTTTCACAGAACGCGGCGCTGGCCGCTGACAGCTTTTTTCGCGGTGGCGTTGATAGCGTCGCTGGCACCATGGCCAAGCCAGGCCGCTGGGTTGAATGGAGTGATGGCGGCGCAAACCGCGTCCCTGGCCCAGATCGCCGGGCAATCGGTACCGGTGTGGATTGGCGCTTTCCCTGACGGTGTGGTGCCGATGCGGCCCCTGGAGTTCATCCGGCAGGAAAATGGCGATTTGCTGATCAAGGGCGGCGCCGTGGTCAAAGCCCCGCCGATTGCCTGGTGGCCTGTGCTGCGCGGTGGCGGCCATGGATATTTCTTTGTGCTTGCCCCTGACAACCCGCGCGGCGGTGGCGCGTATTGGATTATGGATTTCAGCAAGGGGAATTGAGTTATTACCAAGAGCGGCTGGCGAAGCCGCTTTTAACAACCGGCAACCTGGCCGGACAATCACCAAACAAGGAGACAGACAATGACAAAGGTAAAGATGGCGGCGGTACTTGTGGCACTCTCCCTGTTCTGCGCCGGAGCGGTGTCGGCGGCGAACGGCGAGTGGGACATCAAAACCGACAATAAAGTCAGTGGCAAGGTCGAGGCCGATAAAAGCGACGTCACGGTCGGCGGCGTCGCCATTGGCGGCGCCAACGTCGGCAATCTCAAGGTCAATACGAAAAATCAGACCGGCGCCATCAAGGCCACCGAGGGATCGATGGTCAATGTCGGCGGTTTGAACGCCAGGGGAACGACAGCCGACAGCATCGATTTCAAATCCGACAATAAAGCCGGAAAAATCGAGGCCACCGGCGGCAGCGCCGTGGAAATCGGCTCGGCCAACCTCAGCAACCTTAACCTCGGCAATGCGAAAATCAACACGAAAAACCAGGTGCAGGCCGTCAAAGCCAGCAATGGCGCCAGTGTCAATATTGGCGCGGTGACCCAGTAATTAACCCATCGTTGTTCTCTCCTCTTCACTCGCTGGGAGGAGAGACAGCACCTCAAGGGGGAAGCTATGAAAATTCCATCGTTGGTTTTCCTGGCATTGGTCGCCGTGTCGTTCAGCGCGGTTCAGGGCCATGCCGGCAACCTTTACGACAGAAAAATAATCGAACACCGGGCGCGCCAGGGCGAATGCACCTCGGAGAACAGCGAGGACTGCATCAATGTCATTGGTGATAAAGCCTACAGCTATCAGAAACGTGGCTACGAAAAGACCGGTAAACGCGACGAGCGGGATGGTATCGGCGTCAACCGCGACGGCAAGCTGACTGGAGCCAATATCCCGCAGGAAATACGCCAGCGGACAATCAGGGAAGTGCATCAGTATGTCGATGTCGAGAAAAAGGTCAATACCGGTGGCGAGGATGTGGAGGTGGGCGCCATCAAAAGTGATTCGGTACGCAAGATCAATCAGGTACGTAATATTGTCGATGTCAGGCAAAAAGTGGGGAACGTCGGCAATGTCGCCATCGGCGCCGTCGATGTGCGTAACGGTGGCAAGGTTGGCTCGATTAACAACCAGGTGATGGTCCAGGGTGGCGTCAACGCCGATGGTCGCGCCAGTATCGGCGGCGTGCGGGTTGGCAAAGGCGCCGCGGTTGACCAGGTGACGAGCGATGTCACCGTCGGTGGCGATGTGATTGCCGATGGCCCGATCAATATCGGCGGCGTTCGTGTCACCAACGGCACCATCGGCGGTGTGCATTCGACGACGGTCATCAAAGGCAACGTCAACGCGACTGGAAACTGAACAATGAAAAAATTTTTAACAATACCAGGCGTGATGCTGGCCTGCCTGGCGCTCGCGGCTATGACTCTTGCCGCCTGCGGTCTGGCGCGGCCAAAGATCGGCGAGAGCGAACGGAAGGAAATCGCCGCCAGCGCCACGCCTTATGAAAACGATGTTCGCTATGAAAACGCCCTGACCGCCCTCGGTAAATACATCAACGACAGCGGCGCTCAGCAGAAGGTGATTCAGCCGAAGACCATCGGCAATACCACTGGTGGCCAGGAACTGCCCTTCAACGTCACCGATATGGTCATCACCGGCTGCAATCGTCTCTCCGGCCAGAAGCTGGTCGTGGCGCCCTTTGATCCGGAATATATCATGAACGATGCCACCACCGGTGGGGCCGGCAGCCGCCTGTTACCGAATCTGATCATTGGCGGCAGCATTACCGAGTTTGACCGGGAAGTCGATGTGACCGGCAACGACGCCAACCTCGACGCCGTCCTCGACCGTGGCGAGCCGGACACCGACCTCTCCGCCCAATTCAGTAATGCCAGAAAAATATCGCGCGTCACTCTCGATCTGTACCTGATCGATTACCGCACCCATGTCGTCATTCCTGGGGCCAGCGTCATCAATACCGTCAACGTCGCCGAAATCGAAAAGGGCCGGGAATTCGCTTTCGCCATTTTCGGCAACGGCCTCGGCGTCAGCGGCACAATCAGGCACAGCCAGGGCTTCCATCGCGCCGTGCGCAACCTGGTCGATTATTCGATTCTGCAACTGATGGGCCGCTACTACAAAATCCCGTACTACGAGATTCTGGGCATGACCCAGAGCGACCCGGGCATTCAGGCGAACCTCAGAACCCAGACCATGGATGTCGCCCGTGGCGCCATTTTGAGTGAGACGGAACAACGGGAAGTATCAGGCACGTTCGCCAAAGCCGGTAATACGAGCCAGATTTTCGCCATTCAGCGGCTTCTGGCCAGTTATAAGTTCCGTGACGTGCCCAACCCGGATACCGGCGCGCCCTATTCGCCCTTGGTACCCGACGGCGATATGAGCGTGAAGACCAAAGCCTTCATCAAGCATTTCCGCCAGGAATACGGGATATTGACCCCGGCCAGCGACCTGAACAGTCTGTACATGGCCTTGCTGAAGCATGTGCCGAGGTGATCGATGGGAGCGTGAGTGTCTCACCCGCAGAAGATGGAAGGTAATTGTTTCGGAATTGGCCAATGAATTGGATTTATTTTTAATAAATTATTTTCTCGATTATCAAAAAGTATGGGAAGCGTCATGAAACCGATAACCGCCAGATATTTTGCCGCTGTTTGTGTCGTGCTGTTTTTCTGTCTTTTCGCTATCGCCGCCCAAGGAGAGTTAACGGTGCCGCTTGAAGGAAATCAGAGCATGGGCAGCGCCAATTCGGCCAAGGCCAAGCAGGCGCAGGCCCAGCAAAATGCCGGACAGCCAGGAGGCACGCCCGCTGTATATGGAGGCGGCAATATGCCCGGCAAACAGGGAACCAGTGGACTGGTGGGTAGCGCGACCGCGCCATCGAGCCTGAATTTTACCAGTGGCAACACGGTGAAAGGTACTATTCATGCCGCCAACGACGCCAAGGTGAATATTGGCGGATTGGATTTGAACAGGGGGAAGGGCAATGGCCCTGTTGCCCCTGTTTCCAATCAGCCTTCGGGTATTGTGGAATCAAGTGCGTTTCAAGCTGTATATAAAGATGTCCAGATTCTATCTGCAAGTTCACCTTCGATGTCTGGGAATCCCTCTGGTGTGGTAAAACTGAGCCAGGTGAATACAAAAATTGGCGAGCTTCAAAAAACAATGCAGAACCTGGAAGCGTGTCAGAAGCGGGCTGATACCGATCTTGACCGGGGTAGTCTGCAAATCCAACATGATGTCATAAATGGCGTGCTCGGCGAACTTGAGTCTGCCAGGCAAGCGCTTAAAGACGGCCTGGTTGGCCTTGCTCCGGATATGAGAACTGAAGGCATCAAACCGATTGACACTTCAAAACTGGGAAAAGAAATCAGCCGCCTGCAAAACGCAAACACGGAACTGGCAAAAAGCAAGGAACAAGCCGCGACCAAGGCGGAGCAAGGCAAATTCCAAATTCAGGCCGATCTTAACCAACAAAAAATTGATCAATATATGGCGGCCCAGTCTGATCTCAGAAGCCTGTCGGTTGGCCTTAACCCTTATGAAAAGTGTAGCGGGTCGCAAGTAATGGCTTTTCAATACCCAATGAAAGACTACAAAGTATCAGGCAAAGAAGGAGGATGTACATTTAGCTCTAAAAAATGCTGGACACCTAGCAATATACGTACAGACCATCTTGGCATTGATATAACATCATCAGATGAAAGAATTTATCCGATGGCAGAGGGGACTGTTGTAGCTAAGGGGAAAAATAATGATAATGGTAATTATATTGTAATAAAACATATTATATCGGGCAAAACAGTATACTCCTTTTACGCGCATATGGCCGAGGAAAGCAGGCTTAAAGTCGGTAAAGAAGTAAATCTAGAAACCAATATCGGAAAGATGGGTGACACCGGGCGGGCCTCTGGTAAGCACCTTCACTTCTCTATTACAGATAAACCTAAAATTGGCGAATACGGAGATTTATATGGTTACGGGCCTGATTTTGCGGGAGACAAAACTATTTATGAGGGAGTCATATATTATAATCCAGATTATGTGATAAAAAATCAAAAACTACCGTAGTATATCTCGCATATACCGTCAATGATTAAGATAAATATTAAAAGATTTCCCGGATTTGATGATGGCAAAGGTGGCTTGCGGGAGTTTGTGCATCGTGACGCGTGCCCCAAAAATATTGGCATTTTGCACGGCTTGCTATATACTTTCGGTATAAAGCAAGAACACACGAAGGAGGAATGCTATGTCTATCGGATCGGTTTTTGAAAACAATCGGACGCAGGCGGTGCGGCTGCCCGCCGCCGCCAGGTTCCCCGATGGCGTGAAAAAAGTCACGGTGCGCGTTGTCGGCGTTGACCGGGTCATCTCTCCCGTCAGTCATGCTTGGGATACGTTTTTCTTTTCATCAGAGAAGGTCAGCGACGATTTCATGGCTGAACGCGCTTCCCAGCAACAGGCGGAACGGGAAACCCTGTGATGCTGGAATACATGCTCGATACCAATATCGCCATTTATGTCATCAAACGCCGCCCTGCCGAGTTGCTGTCTGTTTTCAACCGTTACGCCGGGCGGATGTGCATCAGCGGCATTACATTGGCGGAACTTTTACATGGCGTCGAAAAAAGCTCGCGGCAGGAAGACAATCGGCGTCAGGTCGATGACTTCGTAACCAGGCTGGAAGTTCTTCCTTACGGGGCAAAAGCGGCTTTTCATTATGGCAATATCAGGGCCAGCCTGGAACGGCAAGGTCTGGTTATCGGCGTCAACGATTTGCATATCGCTGGACATGCCCGCAGCGAGGGGCTGGTTTTGGTTTCCAATAACATGCGTGAATTTGAAAGGGTCGCCGGTTTGCGTCTGGTCAATTGGCTTGAACCGGCGGGCGCTCAGCGGGTATAGACCGGCATGACAATGTCTCAATCGACTTTGCCCTGGAATTCTTTCAATCCGGCAGGTTTCGTCAACTCAACATGACCATGCAAAAACAACTATTCATTGGCCTTTGTATTTTGGCGCTCATCGCCGGCTGTTCCGGAGTCGCGCCGAAAATCACCGAGGATGAGCGCCAGGAAATAGCGGCGGCGGGTATCGCCTACAACACCGATGTGGTGTATGACCAGGCGCTGGCGCTTTTGGGCGCCTATATCAATACCGAAACCAGCCAGCAGAAAATCATTCAGCCAAAAGCCATCGCTAATGTCGCCGGTGGCCAGGAACTGCCGATGAATATCACCGATATGGTCATCACGGGATTGTCACGGCTGGCTGGCAATAAATTCATCGTTGCCCCCTTCGACCCGGAATATATCCTGAACGACGCCTCTTCCGGCGGGGCTGGCAGCCGCATCCTGCCCCAGATTGTCGTTGGTGGCAGTATCACGGAATTCGATAAGGAACTGGACATGAAAAGCGGCGATTCCAACCTTGACACCGTTTTGGATCGTGGCGAGCCGGATACCAATCTGTCCGCTCAACTCTCAAATGGTATGAAATTCTCCCGCGTCAGTCTCGACCTGTATCTGATCGACTACCGCACCCACACGGTCATTCCGGGGGCCAGCGTCACCAATACCATCAGCATTGCCGAGATCGAAAAGGGGCGGGAATTCGCTTTCGCCATTTACGGCAATGGCCTTGGCATCAGTGGCAAGATCAAGCACAGCGAGGGCTTTCACCGCGCCGTGCGCAACCTGGTCGATTATTCGCTCTTGCAATTGGTTGGACGCTACTACAACTTCCCCTATTGGCGGGCGCTCGGTCAGGACGAAATTGACCCGAAAGTTATGGCCAGCCTGAAGAAATCCTTCATGATGAAGGATGAGCGCGGTCAGCATATCGTCCTGCAACATCTGCTCAACGAATATTCATTTGGTGACAGTGTCGTCAACGCCGCCACCGGGCGGTCGTTCAGTGGCAAGATCATTCCCAATGGCCGGCTCGAGGAAAAATCTCTGACCTATATTGAGGCTTTCAAGGCCAAATACAACGTCAAAACTGAAATGGCCGACATGGGCGGACTGTACGCCGCCCTGATCCGTTATTTGCCGATTGGCGCCGCGAAACAGGCAGGAGGCCAGGCGCCAGTCAGCGCCGGTCAGGCGGATAAGATGCGCGATTTTCTGACCAACAAAGATCGGTTTGGCAAGGTGCCTCGCAGCCAGGCGATTGAGGGATACTGAGATGTCCCTGGTTTTTTCATTCAGGACAACCGGGTGGGCGTTTTTCGCCATCTGCTTTCTTTCTTCCTGTTCGGTCTATGCGCCGCCGCCCCTGAGCCTGACCGCTGGCGATTACCGTGACTATGCCGCTGATCGGCGTGCGGTATGGAACGCGCTGGTCACGACGCTGGCCGAGAAGGAAAGTATCCGCAACACCGATGCTGCGAGCGGCATTGTCCGCACCGACTACGACCTGCTCGAAGACAAGGAGAGCGGGCGGAAATTGCGGTATTCCTTTCTGGCCAAAGTCGATGATCGGGCGCAACAACGTGTCCGCGTCCATATCAATATCCGTTTCCTGTTGCCCGGCCAGCCGGCCTGGATGGAGGACATGCAGGCGCAGCCGGTGCTGAACAAAAACGCCGAAAACTATTTGCGTCAGGATCTGTTCGAGGCGATCTGCGAGAACCTGTCCGGCTGCAAAGTGAAACCGGTGTCGGTGGTGACGGCGCCGGTCATTCTCGAAGGCCGGGAGAAAAACATGTCCGGCCCGCCAAGCGAGGAAGTCAGAGAGGCGCAGCGCCTGCTGGCCGCGAACGGCTACTATCCCGACCCGGCCAATGGCCTGTTGGGACGGAAAACACGGGTGGCGCTGAAAAGCTTGCAAAAAGAATACGGCCTGCCGGAAACGGGCCGTGCGGACGCGGCAACGCTCGACGCCTTGCGGGCGTTGAAAAGCGAATGAGGAGGCGCCACAATTGACGGGACGCCGGCCCTGCGCGATCTGTGAACGCCAGCCACCTCAGGGTTTGAGAACGATTTTCGCCTGACCGTCGCTGATGTCGATGGTTTCGAAGCCATCGGCGAAGCGGCGCCAGAAATCGCCGTCTGAACCATATTTTCGAGCGAGGTCGATGTTGTTCAGTTTGCCGAGCCAGGCCTTCGGCATCGGCACGCCCATGACAGAGACGTTTTGCGGGGAGAGTACCGGGCGGCCATCCTGTACGGTCAGCGTCAAACCGGTTTTAACTCGCATGGCCTGGCCGTCCAGGAGCGGCGCCTTGGCCTTGGTTGGAATCAAGAGGGTGGCGCTGACCAGATTATCGGCCAGATCGATCGCCACCTTGCCAGCCAGTTCCGGATTTTTCGTGATCAGGGCATTCAGCTCTTTTTCGGAAAAGATGATTTCCCGCGAGGCGCTTTCTTCGTTGCCAGGTACGGGTGCAGCGACTGGGTTGTCGGCGGTGCCCGCGTTTTTTGCCATGGCTTCTAGCCGCGTCAGTTTGCTTTCAAGTTTCTGTTCTTCCGCTGGCGCCAGCGTCACTGGCGCAAACGGCGCCGGAAAGAGCCACAGTTTGATCAGCCACAGCGTGGCGACCATGGTGACGAGCATCGCCGCTGCGGCAATAGCCAGCATTTTGCCCAGCGACAGCCCTTTTTCCGGTGGTTTGGTTCTTCCCATCGTTCCCGCCCTTTCCCTAATTTTTCACTATTGCTTTGATTCGCCGCCACGCAAAAACACAAACACGGTCATGACCGCCACCACCGACAAGGTGACACCGATAGCGGCGATCACCGCCTCCGGCGGCAACAGCCGGAGCCAGCGGGCGCAGGCGTAGTAAGTCACCAGGCCACAAACCACGGCGGTCAGGACTACAAACAGGATGTTCAGCAGGATGGCGGCAAAACGGTTCATCATGCCGCCTATTCATACCCGAAAAACACATGAAGAACCAGTATCTTCGGAAAAAGCGGCTTCGTCGGCGATTTTCCACAGGGAATAGCCCGCCTGCCACCCTCAGCAATAACACAAAAATTCCCCTTTGAGATTAGAGCCTTGACCTCGGCTGGCGGATGGAATACCCTCCGGCATCATAAGGAGATTCTAACCGATCCGGTCAGGCGATTCCGCTCCGCGCCGTTCGAAAATAACGCTTTCAACAGGGATGGAATTATGCGGCAACAATCCGCTTCAATATGGATGGTCAGCAGGGAATACGGTGACCTGGCCGGAGCGGGCGGCGTTAAAGATGTCGCCCGGCAATTGGCCGAGGCATTGGCCACCCAGGCTGGTTCGCCCGTGCGCGTGGCCCTCCCCTTATATGGATTCATCAAGCCACAGGAATACGGCTTCATCCTGCTTGATGAACCGCGTTTTCCTGGTCAACCGCTGCAATTCATTGTCGATATGAACTACGGCACCGAGGAGCGCGAGGAATGCTGCCGCGTTTGGTGGCGTCAGGAAGAGCGGGTGCATCTGTACCTGATCGAAGCCGACCGTTTCCGGGAAAAACACGGTGTTTACACCTACGGTGACGGCCGTGGTCATTATGACTACTTCGCAATGAATGTTCTGCTACAGAAGAGCGCGCTTGAACTGATGATCATTTTAGGCGAAAAGCCGGATGTCATCCACTGCCACGATGGCCACACGGCCCTGATTCCGGCGCTTATCCATCAATGCCCCGGCTGGCGCGGTTATTTCCGCGAGACCGGCTGCCTGGTTACAATCCACAACGCCGGGATCGGTTACCACCAGGAGGTGGACGATTTGCCCTTTGCCCAGGCGATCACCGGCCTGCCGTGGCGAGAAATCACCACCTGCCGCCTGGCCGGAAAATTTGATCCTTTCCTGTCCGCCGGGCGGCACGCGGTGGTGAACACGGTCAGCGAAAATTATGCCCGCGAATTGCAGGAAACCGACGCCGATGTCCTCACCGACTGGCTCGGCCACACGCTGTTGCAGAACGGCGTCCGCCTGGAAGGTATCACCAATGGCATCTGCCCCGAACTGTTCGACCCATCAAAACCGGAACAGATGGAAATCGCCGCCGCCTTTTCGCCAGGTGACGAGGGCGACACCGAATTAGCCGGAAAAAAAACCTGTAAAATCGACCTGCTGAATGCGGTGGCGGCGGACACCCCTCTGGAAGACACGCGGCAGTACGGCTCGGCACAGCCCTGGCCAGAGGCGCCGCTCTTCACCTTCGTTGGCCGTCTCGGCGAGCAGAAAGGCGTCGATGTGCTGCTGGCCGCCATGCCGGATTTGCTCAGGCGCCATCCCAACGCGCAACTGCTGATTCTCGGCAGCGGCAGTGATGAATGCGAAAAGCGGGTCAAATTTCTGACAGAAGAGGAAGGTATTCGCGGGCGGGTCTGCTACCTGCGCGGCTACAATCCCAAAGTGGCCAACAAGCTCTACGCCGCCGGCGACTTTTTCCTCATTCCGTCCCGCTACGAACCCTGTGGACTCACTGACTATATCGCCCAACTCTTCGGCAATATTCCGCTGGTGCATCATGTCGGCGGCCTGGTCAAGGTGATCGATGGCGAAACCGGGCTGGCCTACCAGGGAAACACACCGGATAATCTGCTCGCCTGTCTGGAACGGGCCATGGTTTTATACGGCAATCAGGGCGATATGCGGCGCATCCAGATTCAGGCGGTGCGGCTGATCTTCGAGAAATACACCTGGAACGTGGTGATGAAACAGTATTTGCGCCTGTATGAACAGGCGAAAGAACGGCGTTTGCGGCGGCTTGTGGCTTGATGACCCTGAAACGGCAAAGATACCTGGCATAAAATATGGCATGACGAGAATTTCCGGCTATTGCCCGCCCCACAGGCAATACGGTTGCCTGCTCAGGGCAGCGTTGGTATAGCGCGGGTCACCGGTCACTTCCTGGCCGATCCAGAACGGTTTTTCAAAGGATGTATCCGGCGCCGGCAATTCGATTTCGGCGACTACCAGCCCCGCGTTGTCGGCGAAGAACTCATCGACTTCCCAGATAAATCCCTTAAAAGCGATGCGGTGGCGGCGCTTTTCGATCAGTGGGCGCAAGCAGAGGCTTTCCAATATTTCGACAGCATCGGCCAGGGGAATTTCGTACTCGTATTCAGAACGGACTCCAGCCACCGCCGGGCCTTTGATGGTCAGATAGCCGCGCTCGCCGGCGCTGCGCACCCGCACCGTCCGCCCTTTTTCTGAATTGAGATAGCCCTGCCGGTACATCCGTCCGGCATCAAGGCCACGCCAGCCGTCATTCGCCAGCAGAAATTTCTTTTCGATTTCAACGCCCATCACACCCCCAGAAGGAAACCATTTCCGCCAGAGTTTCCCGCTGACGCAGCACCGTGAAACCGTCGCCATTCCAAGCAATCACCTGTGGTATCTGACGGCTGTTGTAGCGCGACCACATCGACAAGGTGTAGGCACCAGTATCGCGGATAATCAGCCAGTCACCGGTCCGTGCCTGTGGCAGCATGACGTGGCGCGCCAGCATATCGCCAGCGAAGCAGAGCGGCCCGGCCACCGCGTAAGACCGCATCTCTCCGCTTTTGATGTGACCGCCGGCATCGCAGATGAATAAATCATGGTGCCAGTCGTCTGGGCGGTAGCAACGGCGCAAAAACAGGTCGGCGCCGATATGGACGGCGATAGTCGGCACTGTGCCCGCCTTCACATACTCAATACGGCTTGCCGCCCAACCGGCACCCGCCTGAACGAAACGGCCAAACTCGCTGATGATCCGCCAATCCGCCGTAAACAACTCCGGGATGGCCTCATGCAAGGCATGCGTGTAAGCGGTCATTGACGGCTGCGGCTGGTCATCACGGTAACAAACCGGCAGGCCGCCACCGAGATCGAACACTGTCAGACACCGACCGCTTGCGGCCAGCCGCCGGTTAATTTCCTGGGCCAGGATGAAAATGGAGCTGATACCATCAACCAAGAGAGGCAGCGGACAACCCTGCGAGCCAATATGGACATGCAGGCCACGCAGCCAGGGATAACGCTCGAAAGCGGCGATGATTTCCTCGCGCTTCTCACCCAGTGGCGCGCCGAATTTGGAATATTCGCCGGCAACGCTGGTCAGTTGGATAGTGCCGGTGCCAGCCTGGGGATTGACGCGCAGGCCGATGACGCTGGCGCTGGCCCGGCTGGCCATCAATCCGGCTATCCGCACCAGTTCTTCGAGAGAATCGGCATTAATATGCACACCTTGTGCCAAAGCGAAGGCCAGTTCATCCTCGGTTTTCACCGGGGAATCGAAAACGATGCNNCCCGCCGCGAGCGCCAGATGCAGTTCGGCAAGACTCGCCGCTTCAAGACCCATGCCGAGTTTAACGGCCTCACGCAGCACCCCGGCCAGCGGATTGGCTTTGATTGCCAGCGCGTGGAGGGCATTGCCGGGAAACGCGCCTTGTACCGTCCGGCAGCGAGCGGCCATAAAGGACAAATCATGGCAGATGACCGCCGTGTCTTCGGCACCGATCAGGCCGGGAACGGCCAAGGCCCGGCGCAAGGTCCCGGCGATCTCGTCAGGCTCCAGGCGGGCATATTCTTGCCGGGAAAAACGGCGCGTGGTAGAAAGGCCGCATCCGCATAAAGGAGAACAAATGATCATCTCTCATCCCATCATCAAAACCGTGCTGCTGCTCATATGCAGCAACCTGTTCATGACCTTTGCCTGGTACGCCCATCTGAAAAATCTCGGTGACAGGCCATGGTTCGTCGCGGCGATTTGCAGTTGGGGTATCGCCCTGTTCGAGTATTTGCTCCAGGTACCGGCCAACCGCATCGGCTATACGGCGTTAAGTCTCGGTCAACTGAAAGTGTTGCAGGAGATTATCACCCTATCGCTGTTTTTTCCCTTTTCCTACTTTTATATGAAAGAACCGCTGAAACTGGATTATCTGTGGGCGGCGCTGTGCCTGCTGGGCGCCGCCTGGTTCATGTTTCGCGATAAGATATGAATTATTTGGAAAGCTTCGGCCAGGCTCAGCATATGCCCTTTTCCTTATGGGCAAAGCCGTAGAGGATACGTTTTATCTCCGGATCACCCGCCATTTCCGCGCCGTGCCTATTTTCTGGCGCCTGATGCCAGCCCCATCAGGTTATAAACCAGTTGCGCCACCGTAAAATCGGCGAAATGCAGGCCAGCTATCGGCGCGAACTCGACCACATCAAAACCGATGCAGCGGCGCCTCCGCGTGATCTGTTCAAGTATGCCCATGGCCTGCCACCAGCTCAAACCACCGGGAACCGGCGTGCCGGTAGCCGGCATGACGGCGGCATCAAAGCCATCGACATCGAAGCTGATATAGACTTCTTCCGGCATGAAGGCGGGCAGCGCCAGATTGGCCTGGCCATTGATATCGCGGGCGTCGAGAAAGTCTAAACTGCCCCTGTTTTCCTGGCGATATTCATGCTCTTCAAGACTGTAAGCGCGTGTGGCGATCTGAAAAATTGGGACGCCCAGCTCATGGACGCGGCGCATGACACAAGCGTGGCTATAGGGCGAATTTTCGTAGCGGTCGCGCAGGTCGGCATGGGCGTCAAAGTGGATGACACCGAAATGACGGCCCGACTTTTGTAGCGCCCGGATTGCGGCGAGAGTCACGGTATGTTCGCCACCGAGCAGTACCGGAATTTTATCCAAAGAGCGGACACGGCTGACGGCTTTCTCGATACGGTCGAGAACCGCCGCCGTTTCACCCTGGCAATCGAGCGCCGCCGCCGTGTGGATGCCATGCTCCGCCGGGACACCATAATCAGTCAGCAGTTCCAGTTGCCGCGAAGCGGTTATAATCGCCGCTGGCCCCCGCGCCGTGCCGCCACCGTAGGACACCGATTGCTCCATCGGCGCTGGGATGACGTGGAATAGTGCCGCCGTCGGTGGTGATGGTTCGACATCGTCGCCATGAAAATTCATGCGATTCTCCTGCGGTAGTCGTCGAAGGTGAAGCGGCGCAGCGACTGCGGGTCGCCCGCCCCATCAGTCAGATAAATCTCCGGCAATTCGACACCGTTGAAGGTGGTGTTTTTGACAAATGAATACAGCGCCATATCAGCCATGACCAGACGGTCGCCGGGATTGAGGGAGCTGGTGAAGGAATAATCGCCGAAAACATCGCCGGCCAGACACGATATGCCACCCAGATGATAGGTGTACGGCAACTCACCAGCTTGCCCCGCGCCGATGATATGCGGACGGTAGGGCATAGCCAGGACATCGGGCAGATGCGTTTCGGCTGAACAGTCGAGGATGGCAATCGGCGGCTGGCGGTCGAGCACGTCAAGCACGCTGGTGACAAAAACCCCGGCATTCAGCACCACCGCTTCGCCTGGTTCGAGATAGACCTGAATATTGTTATGCCTGGCGCGAAAATCTTTTATTATCTGGCAGAGCAAGCCCACATCGTAATCTTCGCGGCTGATATGATGGCCACCACCGAAATTCACCCAGCTCATCTGGTCAAGATAGGGCGTGAATTTTCGCTCAAAATGAGCCAGGACGCGCGCCAGGACATCGGCGTCTTGCTCGCAGAGGGCGTGAAAATGCAGGCCGGAAATTCCGCGGAGATCGGCATCGCGCAGCTCCTCTGGCAACAGGCCGAAGCGGGAGCCTGGACAGCAGGGATCATAGAGGGATGTCGCCACTTCGGAATATCCGGGATTGACCCGCAGGCCAAGCCGAATCTGCCGCCCGCCGGCCATGGCCTGGCTTATTGCCTCGCGGTGCCGCTGCCATTGACCGAGGGAATTGAAGACAATACGGTCAGAAAAGGCAATCACGCGCGCCATTTGCCGGTCACTGTAAGCTGGAGCGTAGGTATGTACTTCGCCGCCAAAATCTTCCCGCCCCAATTGCGCCTCAACAGGGCCACTGGCGCAGACACCATCCAGATATTGACGAATCACAGAGAAAGCGGCTGGCAGCGCGAAGGCTTTCAGGGCCAAAAGGATTTTCGCGCCGGTCTGCCGCCGTACCTCGGCGAGAATCTGGCAATTACGCTGGATAGCGGCGGTGCTGATCAGATAACATGGCGTTCTGACCCGGCTGATCAGCGGCGCCGGAAAATCGGTGAGGGCGGCGGCATCCCGTGAAATATCGGCAATCATGTGAGCGCATGGAGAAGGATAAGAGAAAAAAAGCACGGCTTCGCTGATAAAAAAAGCGCCAAACGGGTAAACCGCCCGGCGCTTCCTTACTGCCAAAATAATCTTTCTTCAGCTTACATGCTGGCCGTTTTGATACGGGCGAGCGCCCGTTGTAAGGCCGCCTCAGCGCGGAATTTATTGATCGATTCGTCGTGCTGCGCCGCCTGCGCCAAACGCCGTTCCGCGCGTTCCTTGGCGCGCATGGCCCGTTCGACATCAATCTTAGAGCCAAACTCGGCATTCTCAAGCAGGAAACTCACCTTCCCGCTCGACACTTCGCAAAAGCCGCCGTTGATCATCAGAGGCGTGCGCTTGCCGTCAATTTCATAAACCATCGTCCCCGTCCTCAACGTCGAAAGAAAGGGTTCATGGCTCGCCATTATGCCAAAGTCACCACCCTGACCCGGAGCATTGACAATATCAACATCCTCGTTGACGATTGCTCCGGTCGGCGTGACCACTTCCAGTCGTATACGCTGTCCCATTCGGATTCCTCAGAAAAACGGATCAAGCCGCTTTGCTTTTCGCGTCTTTCGCGACAGCTTCGTCAATGCTTCCGATCATGTAAAACGAGTTCTCGTTCAGATCGTCATATTTGCCATCGAGAATCTCCTTGAAGCCACGCACCGTATCCGCAACCTTGACGAATTTGCCCGCCATACCAGTGAAAACCTCGGCAACCGTAAACGGCTGCGACAGGAAACGTTGGATCTTACGGGCACGGGCGACCAGTTGCCGGTCTTCCTCGGAGAGTTCATCAACACCAAGAATGGCGATAATATCCTGCAAATCTTTGTATTTCTGCAAGGTACGCTGCACGCCGCGGGCCACCTGATAATGTTCCTCACCGATGACGTTCGGGTCGAGGATACGCGAGGTCGAGTCGAGGGGATCGACCGCCGGATAGATGCCAAGCTCGGCGATCTGACGCGACAGAACAACGGTGCCGTCCAAGTGGGCAAAGGTGGTGGCCGGAGCCGGGTCGGTCAGGTCATCGGCGGGAACGTAGACGCACTCGACCGCGGTGATCGAACCTTTGGTCGTCGAGGTGATGCGCTCTTGCAAAGCGCCGAGGTCGGTGGCGAGTGTCGGCTGATAACCAACCGCCGACGGAATACGGCCAAGAAGAGCCGATACTTCCGAACCGGCCTGGGTAAAACGGAAAATATTATCCACAAAGAACAAGATATCTTTCCCTTTTCCCGTACCATCGCCATCGCGAAAAGATTCGGCAATCGTTAAACCCGACAAAGCGACATTAGCACGCGCTCCCGGAGGTTCGTTCATCTGGCCGTAAACAAGGGCGGCTTTTTCCAGAATGCCCGCTTC
>DOMU01000061.1:0-2192 GCA_003509305.1 Desulfobulbaceae bacterium
CCAAGGCCGGCGTTGGGGCTGGCGTGCTGGCGCCCATCTCGAAGACAAACGCGCAGGGCGCCAAATGGGCGGAATCCGGCCATGGCGGCGGCCATGGCAATGAACGGCACGGTGAGCCGCGCCGGTAGATAGTTCAAAACATCATCCAGCCGCGCCGAGGCCCAGCCGAACCGCAGATAGCGTTCGTTTTTATAGCCGAATGTCGAATCAAGGGTGCTGGCCGCCTTATACATCATAGCCGCCACCGGCCCGCCCAGGGCCGCGAAAAATATTGGCGCGGTAACGCCATCGATCAGGTTTTCCGCCACGCTTTCCACTGCCGCGCGGGAAACGCCTTCCTCATCAAGATTGTCCGTGTCGCGCCCGACAAACATGGCAACGGCTTCTCGTCCGCCGGCGATATCGCCCGCCCGCAAGGCCTGATACACCTTTTGGCTGTGCCGTAATAAATCCCTGGTGGCGAATGTGGTATAGAGCAGCAGAATGGAAGTGATATCTCCTAAAACAGGGTGTATGGCCGTAGCGTAATGTACCGCCGCCCAGCTGATCAGTCCGGCGGCGCCAACGACGGCAATGACGGTGGCGGCTCCCGCCATACGGGTATTTGCAATATGCCGCCGCAGTGGGGCCTCAAGCGCTAAAGCCAAACGCCCTATCAATTTCACCGGATGCGGCAGCCAGCGCGGGTCACCCAACAGCAAATCAAGGCCGAAAGCGGCGAGTATCTGATATTCCAGATTCATCGCAGGCCCATTAAACGGTACAGTTCATCGACGCGGAGGTTTTGCCGCACCGTTGCCGCCAGGCGGTCAAGCGCCGGATTAAGGTCATCGGCGATTTCCTCTTCTTTGAACGAGAGAGAATCTTCTTCAGGCAGGCCGAGTCGCTTGACGTAGGGAATGACGCCGTAAACCGCTTTGCCGGTATACCGTTCGGTATAATCGAAGGCGTCCTCAAGCAGCGCGGCGCGGCCACGGAAACGGTTGACGACAAAACCCGCCATCAGCGCCCGCTCCCACTCCTCAAGCACCTCCATGGTGCCAACAAACGAGGCGAAGACGCCGCCCCGGTCAATGTCGCCGACCAGGAGCACCGGCGCCTGGGCGTAACGCGCCATATTCATGTTGACAATATCGTGGCTTTTCAGATTGATTTCGCCGGGGCTGCCGGCACCTTCCAGAACGATGACATCATATTCATGTGCCAGGCTGTCGTAGGCTTCTTTGGCGGCGCGAAAGGCTTCCGGTTTGAAACGGATGTATTCCTCGACATTCATGTTGCCAATCGCCTGCCCTCGGACAATGACCTGTGAACCGACGTCCGATTTTGGTTTGAGCAGCACCGGATTCATCCTGGTATCCGGTTCAAGACGGCAGGCCCGTGCCTGCACCACCTGGGCACATGCCATCTCGCCGCCGTTGGGCATGACAAAGGAGTTGGACGACATATTCTGCGATTTGAACGGCGCGACGCGAAATCCGTCCTGAAGCAGAATGCGGCACATGGCCGCCGTCAGCACGCTTTTACCGGCGTTGGAAGTTGTCCCCTGGAACATAATCGCCGGGGTTTTCCGCCGTTGGCCACCGTGCCACCGCTTTATGGCGGGTGCGGTGGGTATTTGCAGCGATGCGAGCGCCGCGATCAGCGAGGCGTTTTCCTCTTCGGTGCGGACGGCAATTCTGATGAAACGCTTTTCCAGTCCCAGGAAATTGCCGCAATCGCGCACGGCAATACCTTGCGACAAAAGCTTTTTCGCCACTTCCTCCGCGTTTGGTGTTGGAGGGTCAAGGCGCAGCAGTAAAAAATTGGCGCGGCCCGGATAGACGGTGAAGCCGCCAATCCGCTTCAATTCCTCTGTCATCCAGTCGCGGGCACGATCGACATATTCCCGTGTCCTGGTCAGATATTCGGTGTCACGGAGCGCTTCAGCGCCGATGGCCAGGGCCAGCGTGTTGACCGGCCAGGGCGGTTGAAGCACGCGCAGACGGCGGATAATGGCGGCGTCGGCGACGGCAAGCCCGAGCCGCAAGCCTGGAATGGCGAAGCATTTGGTCAGCGACAACAGCACAATCACATTATCTGGACGGTTTTTCGTCAGGCTGTCCAGTCCGCTGACAAAATCGGCAATGGCTTCGTCGATCACAAAAATCGAATCGGGGTGGCGGCGCGCCAGATGCCGCAGTACTTCCGGA
>DOMU01000061.1:2201-4551 GCA_003509305.1 Desulfobulbaceae bacterium
CCTGGGCCAGCGCCGCATAAAGGGTTTCCAGATTCAGCGTGAAGCCATCCGTTTCCGGCAGCGGCAACAGGCGGGCCTCGCGGCCAGCGGCGGCACAGGCGCGGGCATAATCGGTGTAGGATGGCACCGGAATCAGGCCGCGTTTGTCCACCGCGCGGGCGATCAGGTACAGGAGATCAACGGAACCATTGCCGGCGATCAGTTGATCGCTGGCGACGCCGTAGCGGGCGGCGGCGGCGGCCAGCAGTTCGGCGCCGTCCGGATCGGGATAATGGGAGAGAGACGTTATCCGTGAGCTGATCAGAGATCGCATCCATGAAGGTGGGCCAAGCGGATTGATATTGGCGGAGAAATCGAGGATTTCATCGGCTGGCCTGCCTGATGCCTCGGCAAAGCGGCGCAGATTGCCGCCGTGAAGCGGGTTCGTTTCAGATGGCTGCATGGGGTTCAGATGGAAAGAGTTGTTAGTTAAGGGCATATTTACTACCTCGTCCGCCTGCGGCGTCCACCTCTCCGAGGAGGGAAATTTTTGTCCCAGGACTACTGTTACTCCCCTCCTGTGTGGAGTGGAGACGCGTTAGCGCCTAGCGCCGGGGTGGTCACCGCCCCTCTCAGCCACTCATCAAAAGGCTGGGGCTGGCCGCTTTCTTCATAGCTGCGTTGCAAACTGCGGAGCACATTTTTCGTGTGTGGGTGTTCCGCGCCCAGCGTATCCAGCCAGATTGTATAGGCTTTCAGCCGCGACGCCAGCGCCTCTTCATCTTTTCCCAGCGCCTCATACACAAAGGCGATGTTGTTGTAGCTGGCGGCGGTATTGGGATGCTCTTTGCCCAACGCCTTTTCCCAAACCGCCACAGCCTTTTCATGAAATTCCAGCGCCTTGGCGTAATCGCCTTCCTCGTCATAGAGGGCCGCGATATTGTTGTAGGTGGCGCCGGTATCGGGATGCTCTTTGCCCAGCGCTTTTTCGCGGATCGCTAAGGATTTCTGATAAAACTTCAGCGCCTCGTAGGCGTCGCCCACGCCATCATAGGCGAGGCCGATGTTGTTATAGCCAGTGGCGGTAAGCGGGTCTTCTTTGCCTACCGTCTTTTCCCAAATCGCCACCGCTTTTTGATGAAACTCCAGCGCCCTGGCGCATTCGTCCTGGGCATCATAGACGAGGCCGATGTTGTTGTAGCTGTTGGCGGTATCCGGATGCTCTTTGCCCAGTACTTTTTCTTTGATCGCTAAAGCTTTTTCATGAAACTCCAGCGCCTGGGCGTAGTCGCCCTGGGCTTTGTAGACTGTCCCGATGTTGTTGTAGCTGTTGGCGGTATCAGGATGCTCTTGGCCCAGTATCTTTTCGTAAATCGCTAAAGATTTTTGATGAAGCTCCAGCGCCTTTGGGTAGTTCCCCTGGTCATGGTATCTGATGCCCTCGTTATTGTAGCGGATGGCGGTATCGAGAGACTCCGCGCCCAGCATTCTTTCCCAAACCGCCACCGCTTTTTCAGAAAACGTCCGCGCCTGGCTCGCAGCGGAGGTGTTGGCAGCGTCGCCCTTGGCGGCAGGGTCGCGGCAAGCGGCGCCAGTCATGGCGACTATCACCGCCAGCGCCAAGCACAAGGCATCTGGTTTCGAGAATTTCATATTCTTCCTCTGTCGCGTGTTGTGTTTAACCGTCCCACCAGCAAACCCCAGCGGGGCAAAAAGACCCACGCCAGGGCAAAAAAGACCATCGCGAGCCCGAAGTTTGCCCTTAAAAGCCATATTTTTGCTGGTAGCCGCGCGGCGTCACCATCAGGCCATCCCAGGTTCTCGTCTGGCTGTTGCCGATAATCACCAGAGAGCGCATGGTGATTTCCTGGCTGGCCATGGTATCCAGCCTGGCGATGATGATGCTTTCATCGGCGCGGCTGGCGGCGGTGACGATGCCCACCGGCGTTTCCGGCGCCCGATAGCGGAGAAAAATATCCTGCGCCAGGCTGATCTGGCTGGTACGCCGCTTTGATTTCGGATTGTAGATGGCGGTGACAAAATCGGCCTCGGCGGCGGCGATAAGGCGTTTTTCGATCAACTCCATCGGTGTCAGCAGATCGGAGAGGCTGATGGCGCAGAAATCATGCATCAAAGGCGCGCCGAGCCGGGCCGCGCAGCTATTAACCGCCGCCAGGCCGGGAATAATCTCTATTTTGCCGGCATGATTCATTTCCCTCGCCAGTTCAAAGACCAGCCCGGCCATGGCGTAGATGCCGGGATCGCCGCCACAGACCAGGGCCGCGTCACGGCCAGCGGCGGTGATGTCAAGCGCCTGGCGGCAGCGGTCGATTTCTTTCATCATTTCCGAGGAAATCACTTCCTTATCCAC
>DOMU01000061.1:4597-4757 GCA_003509305.1 Desulfobulbaceae bacterium
TCAGATGCCGTTTGGCGCCAGGCCCGGTGCCGACAACGTACAAGACGCCTGGGCTATGGCAAGAGTCACATTTTTCCATTTTCGTTTTCCACAGAGGAGGTGGCTGGCTCCGGCGCCAGCAAGAGCCGCTGGCCCGGCGACGCCATGGCTGGCCCCAACC
>DOMU01000016.1 GCA_003509305.1 Desulfobulbaceae bacterium
GACGACCGCGTTGATCGAGCGGTCACCAGCCTCTATGCGGGCGATCGCATCATCGGTCAACTGGCGTGCTGTGACTCTGCCAAGGCGCAACGCTTCGCGCAATTCGGCCACACCGAGCCAGTCCGAGCAAAAAGCGCCACCGGGCTTATCCAAGGAACCTGAACCATCAAAATCGAGACCGTTCATAGACATCCATCGTGTTGACTTAGATTTTCAAACGGAGCCGCTCAGCCGCGAGAGTGGCTNNGGCCCGCGAAACCGATTTTCATGCAGCGATCCGCGCATCCACAGGGGCGAGACCGCGGTCATTCCGCACGGAGCGATACGAAGCCGGAGTTTCAGCAATAAAATGCGATATTATTCCCCTCGACCAGACCCTGGCAGCCGTAGTGAGCCTTAAGAATTATTGTGCCCACCTTACGGAATCAGGCCCATTCTTCCTGTTACGCCGTTATGGCGGCCTCCACCCGGCAGGGAATGCGGCGATGCAGCGGCGTGAACAGTTCGTCCCGGTCGGTGGCCAGCACCAATTCGTTTACATTCACTCCGTATTTTTTACCGTTGTAGATGAGGCCAAAACCGTGGGGGATATAAACGCAACCTTCGGCGGCCCGGAGCGACACCTCGGCTTCAATTTCCACGCTGGATGCCCGGGTGGTTACCCGGGCTATGGCTCGGTCTTCGAGGTTCAGGCGCTCGGTCTCGGCGGGGTTTATCAACATGGTTCCCCAGCGAAGCCCTTTATTCCATTCCGGGTCGCGCATCACGGAGTTGGCGTTAGTATCCACATGGAGGCCGGCATGGAGGATCATCGGATACTCGGGCTGCATTTCCAGGGCGGCACGTTCTTTTTCCAACGACACATTGGCAACAGGGTCTTTCAGTTCGGCAATATGCAGAGCGATTTTTTTATCCTCGGTGCGCAGTTGGTCCAGGTTATCCCCTGGCATCCGGGCGAGGATTAACCCTTGGGGATTGTCGATGATGGCGTTGTAGAGGGTCTCCAGCAGCTTTTCATCGTCGGTGAAACCAGCCGCCTTGACGCCGGCCCGGAATTGAGGGCGGTTGAGCTGACCCGCAAGGATTGTAAACAGTGTGGATTTGTTTACAGAACCCAACGCCCTGCCCAATGTTTCGCCAACGATAAGGGGCAGCAAAAGGCTCAGCTTGGGAGCGCCGGCCAGGAATTTGGCCAATGCCGTGGCATAAGCTAAAATTCCTTCTTCCGCGGCGGCGTACAGTTCGGGGGGGCATTCCGGAACAAAGCCCATAGACTGAGCTAAATTCAAAAATATTTCGCATTTCTCCCGGCACTCGTCGCTGGGTGGCGCTACGATGGGTCGGCGTAGCTGAAAATAGAGTTCCGGCCAACTGGAACCAAAGAAAGTGGCGTCCCAGCTTTCGTAATAGCTGCGGGAAGGCAGCACATATTCGCATAACCGAGCGGTTTCCGTATAGGCAACCTCAATGCAGACCGAAAGATCCAAAGCCGCTATGGCCGCTTCATAGGCCTTGGTGTCGGGGTAAGCCCGCAGGGGGTTGGTGGCGCTGATGAATGCCGCCCGCAACCGCTGGGGATGACCCGATAAGATTTCCTCTGGAAATGCGCTGGGCGGAAATACACCGCAAATGGGAAACATATTGGTGGCCACAGTGCGCCACGTTCTGGGATCGCGTTCGTCGCTGTTGGACCCCATGGGCATGAGTGCGGCGGGATATATCTGGGTCCCCGGCCGACCGTAGTTTCCTCCTAAAGTGCGTAAAACATGAATCATGTAGGTATTGATGGTGCTGTGGCGATTCATGTAAATGCCTAAATCCTGATGGATAGCCGTCCGGGTGGTGACGATGCGTCGGCATAATTCCCGCACCTGGTCATAATTAAGCAGGCAGACCTCCTCAACGTTGCGGCGTGTNNTTTCAAACCAGGGCTTAACCGTATCCCAGCCGCTCACATGGGCCGCCATCCATTCTTGATTTTCCCAGCCTTCCGAAATGATGATGTTGATCATGGCCTTGAGCAACGTACTATCGGCGCCAGGACGAATAGCTAGGTGCAGGTCGGCCCGTTCGGCGGTTTCCGACAAGCGAGGGTCAATGACCACCAGCATCCGGTTGGGATCGTTGCCGACCTCTCGGAACATCACCCTGGCGCGGGCCTCCTGGTGGCTTAGCCAGCCATTCCAGCCCCAGGCGATCAACGTTTCGGCATTGTGAAGATCTGGGCGGGAGAGTACCGTTTGTGAGCCGGTCAAACGTCCTTCCACCCAGAAAGAATTGGAAAACTCTTGGGCCAAGGCGTTGTAAAAATACTGTGAACCCAGACTGCGCAACAAACGCAGGCCATAAGCGGCCTCGAAATGTCCGCCCAAAGCGCCGATTCCCATATAGGCAAAGGCACGGCCACCGTGCTCGGCGTGAATAGTTTTTGCTTTGGCGGCGATTTCGCTGATGGCTTGTTCCCACGTAATGCGCACATGCTCGCCATTTACCCGTTTCAACGGATGGGTCAAACGGTCGGCGTTATGTTCATAATAGGCCACCTTGAGTCCTTTGCGGCAATTGTAGCCTTTGCTGCGGGGGTTCTCTTTATCCGGCCGCACTTTTTCGATACGGTCATTTTCGATCAGCAGTTCCAATCCGCAGTTTTGCCCGCACAGAATACAACCGCTCTTTTTCCATTCTCCCATGGTACTATTCCTTCCCATTTGCTCTGCCGACCGGAATTCTTTCGATATCTCTTGACGTTTATTCGGAACAAACTTTTCTTTAAATTCTTCGATAAGCGTTCATCAGCCTGTACGACACGATTTAAGCAATCGCCATGCTCTGATTCGCGTCCGCCTGACGCTGTAGCAGCGGACGAGACAGCCAAATGGAACCGTTGCGCTGAAAACACAAGGGCTGCGCATTGCCGAGCAGCCGGCCTGGCGAGTCAGCCCAGATACCCAGCATCGCGGCCAGCGCATAGAGCGTACCGCCATGGGCAACCACCAGAACCGGGGCGGGATGAGCCAAAGCGTCATTCAGCGCGGCGTGCACCCGACGCATGAACCTCGGCAGGTTTTCACCGCCTTCAGGCGCGCAGGCCCAATCCAGATTCAGTGACGAAGTGCCGATCAGCGCGCCGAAANNATTACGCTCGCGCAGCCCTGGGTTGGCAATCGGCTCGACGTGACATTCGACGGCGACAGTATGGGCGGTCTCCCAAGCGCGGCTGGCATCGCTGCTGATAATGCAGCGGAGCGGTTCAGGCTGGAGCGCCAGACACTGCGCCGCTTGCCGAGCCTGGGCTTGGCCCGTTTCGTCAAGCGGCTCTTGTAGCGACTGGAACACACGCCGGGCATTGCAGGCGGTCTGGCCGTGACGCAGGAAATAGAACATGTCGCACTTTGGCGACAGCGGCATCTGGCCGCCCAGCGCCAGCAGATCGGACAGTCCCAAGGGCAATGAGGCATTCATAATTCATGCGGTGTCGGTGTTGACGACGGCAATGCCAAACCTCCGTTTTTCAACGATAGTTTGACCATGCAAGGCAAATAAAGTCACAGTCTATGGGGCCTCTCTCCGATCTCCACGCGGAGGCTGTTTCGCAATCCGGAAAGATACCCGTCTTAACAACTTTCACGCGCGCTCAACGCCGTGCAGCGCCTGGTGCTTTTGCGCGTAATGCCAGGCCAGTTCCGCCATGGGGCGCGCGCCCGCGCCGCTGATCTTGGC
>DOMU01000184.1:0-2025 GCA_003509305.1 Desulfobulbaceae bacterium
GGCGCGGGAGGCGCTGGTGGAAAAACGCCGCTACAGCGAGGGCCTGGATGCCCTGCGCGACGAGCTGGCCGAACATGGGCAAATCATCGACCAGTACCAGGGCGATATTGAAGAGCTTGAAAAAAAGCTGCATCATGCCAAAGAGAAAAAGCGCGTCCTCGCCGAGCGTCACCGCCAGGCCGTGGGCCGTAAACGGGCGCAGACTGACATCCGCCGCGCCGACAGCGTCGAGGCCATGTCGCGCTTNNGAGACCCTGGAAAACCGCATCGAGCGCATGGAGGCTGAGGCCAACCTGGTCAATCCGCGCCGCGCTTCCAGCCTTGATGACGACTTTGTCAACCTGGTCCACGATGAGGATATCGAGCGGGAACTGGCGCGGCTGAAAGCGGGAAAATCCGGAAAAAAAGCGAGCGCCACTGAAGAATCCAACACGGGAGCCGCCTGATGATGCCACTGTTGACCGTTTTGTTTTTTGGCTCGATTATCGTTTTCCTGGCNNATCCTGGCCGGTATAATCTGGTTTTTTGTCAGAATTGGCGGCGCTGGTAACCGCCAGGATCAAGCCGATGAGGCTCGTTTGGTGCAGGAATTGCATCACGGCCTGGAAAGAATGGAGGCGCGCATTGAGGCGCTCGAGACTATTCTTCTGGAAACGCAGAATCGTAAAGGAGAACCGTGATGAGTTATCAACGACAACGAGGCATGTACCGCTCGCGTAGCGGGGTGCTGCTTGGCATCTGCCAGGGAATCGCCAGCTATTTTGATATGTCGGTGTTTTGGGTGCGAATGGCGTGGATCATCGCCTTTCTGCTCACCGGGCTGTGGCCGGTGGCCGGTATCTATGTCATCCTGGCCCTGTTGCTGAAACCGGAACCAGTGCGTCCCCTGGCCAGCGACGGTGATAAGGAATTCTACGACAGTTACGCCACCTCACCGCGTCACGCCGCCGGGCGCTTGCGCCACAAGTTTGAGAATCTCGACCGGCGTATCCGCCGCATGGAGGATCGGGTGACTGGACGTGACTTTGAATGGGAGCGGAAATTTCAACGGGAAAACTGAAAAGCGTGCCGGGAATCGTTAGGTCANNTCCGCTCCAGGCACGCTTTCATCGTACTCAAATCTATTTCACCCACGTACCGAAAGTGGGAATGATCTGACGACCGAAAATCGTATTGTTGACCAGGGCCGCGACCATATAGATACCAATCCAGCCAGCGACATAAAGCAGATAACCAATAACTGGTTTCATCGTCGGGTCGAGCTTGCCCATGTCATTCAAAACAATCATCCACAGGACGATGTCGAGAATGATGACGGCGATGAGCATCGGTTTGGCGCTTTTCAGATAGGCGGGAGTGACTACGGTAAGAAAGGCGGCGCCAGCCATCCAGCAGTAGCCTTCGATCATGACCGCCGGTTTGACGTCGCCAAAGGCCCCGGTAAGCATCAGGAATTTCGCCAGTGTCGATAGGCCGGCCCCCAGCATGAAAAAGGCGCAGAAGAACAGAAAGACATTGCCGCCAGCCAGGTTGTGATCTTTCAATTCGATGACGGCGACGGTGAACTGGACGATGAAACCGCCCATCAGCCAGGCTGCCAGTAATGGCAGGCCACCCGTTTCGACCTGTCCCGTGAAAACGGCGCCAAAACCNNAAACAGGCGACGGCCAAAGCGCCAAGACCAGCGGCACTGGGATTAGCAAAAGAGTGTTCCGCAGACATAATACCTCCCTTTGAAAAATTAAACTGCTTAAACCGAAACGGAGCAACCGCCGCGGCTGTTTTCACTCAATTTATGAGTTAATGATGAACTTTGTTTCTGTTTTAGCGCGCAGGATGATTAAAAGATAATCCACTGAATGTAAAGAGATTTCTGAAAAACTCGCCGACATTGTACCTGGCGAGCCGTCTCGCGACAAATGCTTTGAAAAAACAACAAGCCCCCGGTTTTGCCGGGGGCTTGAAGCTGGCAGGTACTCTTTATCAAGATAGAACGCTTACTTATTCCATTTTTTATTTCAGGAT
>DOMU01000184.1:2056-7999 GCA_003509305.1 Desulfobulbaceae bacterium
CTGGTTGAATGCCGCCGGAGGGAGTCAGGGTGAAAAATCGAAATAGAAATGGAATTATTCCCGCGCTTTCACCGGTTTCCTCGTCACCCTGCAGAGGAGTACGGCCACGATGAGAATAGCGGCGGAAATGTACAGCGAAGAGTTGTAGTTGTCCGCCTGGGTGACGTCTTTGATATAGCCGGCGATGAGCGGCATAAGGCCACCGATTCCCCAGCCAAGAAAGACAAAACCGTAGTTCATGCCCATATTTTTTGAACCGAAAAAGTCAGCGGTAAACGCCGGTAGCAGCGATAAACCGCCGCCATACTGCCAGTAGGCGATGGCGACCGCGAGGAACAGCAAGGGGACGCTCTTCATCGCGATGATTTGCGGCAGGGCCAGCACGCACAGGGCCGCTACTATCGCATTCACCAGGTAGGCGTTGGAACGCCCGATTTTATCGGAATACATACCTGTTCCCACGCGGCCCAAGGCATTGACCAGTCCGCCGAATGAGGCGATCAGCCAGATATGCTCCGCGAAAAAGGGTATCCCTTTTGACGTTGTCACCAGGAGCGGCGTGGCGTTGGCGATGATTAAAAGGCCGGATTGAGCGCTGCCGATAAAGAGGAGCACCAGCGCGTAATAGTGCCACCTGGAGAGCATCTCGGATGGAGACCAGTCCGCCGTCGGTGTCGTGGGTTTAGCCGCCGCCGAGGTATTCAGTGGTGCCGCCGGGGGAACATAGCCAGCCGGTGGCACTGACAGAAATTGACCGGCAATGACGACGACCACGGCGAAAAAGATACCAAGATAAATGAAACTGGCTGATAAGCCATAGTTATCGATAAGATACTGGGCCAAAGGCGCGATGTATAAAGCCGCCGCGCCGTATCCGGCGACAACGAGGCCGGCAATCATGCCGCGTTTATGCGGACCGAACCATTTCAAGGCGGCGGGGGTTGGGGCGGCGTAGCCGATGCCCATACCGATACCACCGAGAATGCCGAAGCCGATAATCAGGCCGGTGTAGCTTTTCATCAAGCCAGCGACTATGCAGCCAATGGCCAACAGCAGACCGCCGATGGTGGCGCCGGCCTTTGGCCCGTATTTGTCTTGAATCTTACCACCGGGGATCATGACAATAGCGAATACGAGCGCGGCTATCGTATAGGCGACCGTCCCTTGAAAATCCGTAAGATAAGGCCAGCCCTCGTTGAGGCCCCGCATGGTCTGACCAACAAGCGATTGATCCCTTGGCACCAACACAGCTTTCCAGACGCTCCACGCATAGAGTATGCCCAAACAGAGGTTGCAGACAACGCCCGCCCAGGTTACTACCCAGGCTTTTGCTGGTAATTCGGATGATTGTGTTGTCATTTTCTGCTCCTGCTTTGGATTCATTGCTTTCGCGAAAGAAGGATCTTCCGTGCTTTCGGGCCGAGCAAATACTGAACCGCTTCACCTCCTTTTCATGAAAAGATTAATGGCATGGGCCGCCGGCGCTTGACTCTGTCCCGCATGGCCGATGTGTGGTTTTTATAGCCCGCTTAAACAGAAACATAGTTTTTATAAAAACTTATGAACAGCGTAATAGATAATTAACTTCATGTAAAATGAATTCCGCGTCTTCCCTTCGATTTTTTTTCGCTGGTGCTCTTGCAAGCAAAAGCATGATATTGGAGAATGGAACACTGTTGCCGCGCCGGATATGGCCTGACTCTTGCCAACGCCAGGCTTTCATGGTAGTGAAACCGCATACCTGTCGAACTTTCTGTCCTAATCACTATTTTTCAGAGGATATTCACGATGTTGTTACATCATCGCTTTGTTGAAATCGCCAAACGGTACGGTCAAAAGATCGCTGTCCGCGATTATTCCACTGATAAAACACTGACCTACCGCCAGACACTTATCGCCAGCCTGATGCTGGCTCAAGTTTGCCGGAAATTTGCCCGCGGCAATATCGGCCTGATGGTTCCCACCTCGCTCGGCTGTATTCTGGCCAAACTCGCCATTCTGATGAGCGGACGGGTACCGGTGATGATCAATTATTCGACCGGCGCCGAGCAGAACGCCCGATACGCTCAGCGCAAATGCGCCTTTCACACCATCATCACCTCGAAGGCTCTGCTGACGAAGATCGACTGCGCGCATGTGCCTGGCATGGTGTATCTCGAGGACATCATGGCCGGCATCTCCTGGTTCGACAAACTACGGGCGGCAAGCATCGCCCTCTTGCCGGTCAGCCTGATTAAATTATTCATTAAAGGTGGTGACGAGAACGACAATGTCGTGCTGCTCTTTACCAGTGGCAGCGAGCTGGAGCCGAAGACCGTGCCGTTGACCCACAAAAATATCAGCACCAACATCCTTGATGGCGGTGAGCGTTTTCATTTCACCGACCAAGATATTTTGCTGGCCACTTTGCCCTATTTTCATGTCTTCGGCATGACCGTCTCCTTATGGCTGCCGCTCTTTTATGGTTCGACTATCGTCTGTCTCGCCAATCCCCTCGAATATAAAAAAATCTGCGAGGTGGCGAGAAAAGAGAAGACAACAGTGATGGTTGGCACGCCAAGTTTTTATTGGGGCTACCTGCGAAAATCAGAAGAAGGTGATTTTGCCTCGTTGCGTGTCTCGGTTTGTGGCGCCGATAAATGCCCGGACGGCCTGCGGGAGGGTTTTTTCACAAAACACGGCGTCACCCTTTTGGAAGGCTATGGCGCCACCGAATGCTCACCAATAATTTCCGTCAACAGCATAGAGGAAAACCGCCCCGGCAGCGTCGGCAAACCACTCAGAAGCATCGAAGTGCGCATCGAGAACTACGAGACCGGCGAGGAATGCGCGCCGGGGCAGGATGGCCGTATCCTGGTCAAAGGTGGTAGCGTTATGAAAGGATATTTCAACGACTTTGAGCAGACTTCACTGCGAATGCGCAATGGCTGGTATGACACCGGCGACATGGGAAACATCGACGCTGATGGCTATCTCTGGCATGTCGGGCGGCTGAAGCGCTTCGTCAAAATCGGCGGCGAGATGATTTCTATGGTCAGAATCGAAAATGCCCTGGAAAAACTGTTGCCGGAAGACATGGAATGCTGTGTGGTCGAGGTGCCGGACGCTATCAAGGGCGCGAAGATCGTCGCCGTCATCACCGCGCCAATCGAGGAAAAGGCCATCACCAAACAACTGGCCACGCAGCTGTCGCCGATCGCCATTCCAAAAATTTTTCTTGTGCGGGAAAAAATGCCGAAAACCGGCAATGGCAAAGTTGATTTCCAGGCATTGACCGAAATTGCTCGTGAAGAATTGGCGCGTTGACATATTGCCGAAAAAATGTTTTTTGATATAGATCAAGGACGCATCACTGACCTGTGGTAAATCAACTGCAGAGAATTGGTATTAGGTCAGCGCTTTTTCCCGCAATCAAGGATCAGGCCATGAAAAAATCGAATTTCGTCACCATTGCCACCACCGTGGCAGCTGTCGTTGCCGTCGGAATGTTCTTTTACTTGGCGCACATCTCCCGCGCCACGTCGTATCTCTCCGACAATCCGAAAAACTGCATCAATTGCCATGTCATGAATTCGCAGTATGCCACCTGGCAACACAGCGCCCACGCACGCGTTGCCAAATGCGTCGATTGCCATCTGCCGGCTGGCCATGGCCTTGCCACTTATACGGCCAAAGCCCTCGACGGCCTGCGCCATGCCTGGGCCTTCACTCTTAATGAATTCGGCCAGCGCATCGTCATCAGCGAAAACGGTAAAAAACGGGTACAAGACAATTGCATTCGCTGTCACTCAACGATCGCCGCGACTCTGATCAGTAACCGTGATCGGTTTCACGATTTCACCAATTCCCAGGTAAACACCGATAGCTACTGCTGGAACTGTCACCGGGATACACCACATGGCCAAGTCAGGAATCTGGCTTCAACCCCATATAACCTTGATGTCCGTGAACTGAAATAAGGGAGGAGAAACATGAAGAAATCGTATGCTGTCCTGGGAATTTCGCTGGTAGCCATTGTTGGTATGGGCATTCTCGCCGGTTCGATCAACGGTAAGGAAGAAGAGCGGAAAGCCATCAACCAAAACCCGGTGGTCAAAGAAAACGGCGTCGAGGCAAAAAACGAGGAATGGGCGCGCTATTTTCCTCGTGAGTACGATTCCTGGAAAATGACTCAGAAGAGCGAGACCATTGACGACCTTTTGAAATCGAAACCGCAACTGGTCATTCTTTGGGCCGGTTACGGCTTTGCCAAGGATTACAATGCGCCTCGGGGCCATTTTTACGCGGTGCAGGATGTCACCAACACCCTGCGCACCGGCGCGCCGACTGGTCCGATGGATGGTCCGCAGCCAGCCGCCTGCTGGAGCTGCAAATCCCCGGATGTCGCCCGGCTGATCGAGGAAAAGGGCGAGAAAGATTATTTCACCGGCAAATGGGCGCGCTGGGGCGGCGAAGTGGTTAATCCCATTGGCTGCGCCGACTGCCACGATTCAAAAACAGCCAGCTTGCGTATATCGCGGCCTTATCTGGTACGCGGCCTCGAGGATAAGGGCGTGAAAATGGCCGATATCAGCCATCAGGATATGCGTTCATTGGTCTGCGCCCAGTGCCATTCTGAATACTATTTCAAAATGACCAAAGAAACCGGGCCTGACGGCGCGGAAAAAATCACCAACACCGTCACCTTCCCGTGGAAAGACGGTTTTAAAGGCGAAGCCATCGAAGCGTATTACGACAACATCGGTTTCGCCGATTTTACGAACTCTTTGAGCAAAACGCCGATTCTGAAAGCCCAGCATCCGGATTATGAGATGTTCACCACCGGCATTCACTATCAACGCGGTGTGTCCTGCGCCGACTGTCATATGCCCTACCAGCAGGAAGGCGCGATCAAATACACCAACCATAATATCGGCAATCCGCTGGACAATGCGGCGAGCACCTGCCTGACCTGCCATCAGGAGACCGAAGCTGAATTCAGAAAGGTGGTGGCCACCAAGCTTGAACGTAAAGAAGAGCTGCATAAGATCGCCATGGACACCCTGGCCAAGGCGCATCTGGAAGCGAAAAAAGCCTGGGAAGTGGGCGCCACTGAAGAAGAGATGAAACCGATCCTGCTCGACATCCGGCATGGCCAGTGGCGCTGGGACTATTCGATTGCCAGCCACGGCAGCTTTTTCCATGCTCCGGAAGAAACCCTGCGTCTCTTGTCGCAGGCCAACCAGTTGGGGCAGGAAGCTCGGCTGAAGATCGCGGCGGTTTTGGCCAAATACGGCGTCGTTGGTTATGAAGCGCCGGATTTCTCGACCAAGGAGAAGGCACTGGCGGTTATTGGCGTCGATCTGACGAAAGACATCACCGCTAAAGAACAGTTCCGCAACGGCCTGTTAAAAGAATGGGAAAAAGAGGCAATCGACAAAGGCCTCTTAAATCCGAAAAGCCGGGAAGGTATGAGCAATCACACCTCTGGCTCCAACAACTGAGCCGGTAAGCGGCCAATTGCGGTTGGATAAACACAGCGGGGCGGCCTGATGGCTAGCCCCGCTTTTTTACGCCTTACTACGCCCCGGCAATTTTATTCCGCCGACAGCGCCAGATGAGCAGCCCGCAGAGGATCATGGCGCCGCTCAGCGTCTGTCCCATGGTGACCGGGCCAAAAAGAAAACCCAGTTGCGCGTCCGGCTCACGAAAATTTTCAACCACGATGCGGATCAGGCCGTAGCCGATAAGAAAAAGGGCGAGGATGGCGCCGTGCGGCCAGCGTCCACGCCAGGGTTGGTTGCGGTTCAGCCATAAAATAAGAAACAGCAGCAGGCCTTCGAGCAGAGATTCGTAGATCTGTGACGGATGTCGTGGCAGTGGCCCGCCATCCGGAAAAACTATCGCCCAGGGGACATCCGTCACCCGCCCATAAAGTTCGCCGTTCAGGAAATTGCCGATGCG
>DOMU01000167.1 GCA_003509305.1 Desulfobulbaceae bacterium
ACGAGGCCAGCCGGGTTGTCGCCTGCGACGGCGATTTTTTGGACGGCGGAAGATTGAAGATGATCGCCAGCAAAAATATCCCTGTTTTTCTTTGGATGACCCAGTCGGCGCAGCCGGAACAGCGTCGAGCCACAGGCAAAATTAAAGCGGTTTCTAAAGCCGGGGGTTTTAACCCTCTCTAAACGGAGACAATAAGCTGTATAAATAACACAGACGATAAGATTCATAAATTTATTTATTTGACAATCAGAAAATAATGTGATGAGAATATCAAGGGAACAGCCTAGGGCTAGACTGTAAGGGGGTTCGATAGCAATGCGAAAAGATTGAATGTCGGTCTGTCAGCATTGCTTGTGTTTTGCTTTGAAAGCTGTGGTTTACTCGCTGTCTTTGGCGCGTTGTACAAAGCAGGACCAGTTAATTCCACGCTGCTTTTCCTCCGATAACGGCTCTGGTGAAGCAAGCGGACTTGCCACCTCTACTCTTGCGCTCGAAGTGGGCGAGTTTTTTTGTCGCCACGGAGACCGGTCGAGCGAGCGGACCCATCACCTCCACCCAACTGTTTCCCTCAAGTCGGGAAACAACCACGCTGGCGGCGCCAAACCGAATCGTCATTCAAGACATGATCGTCATCAAGACCGGTCGCCTGAGCGCGGTCGCCACCTTGGCCCAGCCATTTCCCATCAGTCGAGAGCTGCCGGTGATTTCCAAACATCCCAATATTGGTCGCACCAATGCCGTGTGGCATCCCTCCATAGACTATGGAACACAGCCGGATTCCGGCGACGACGACAGTAGTGGCACGACAGGGCTTCTCGGTACGGCTGGTGTCAACCATTTACTCTACGACTTCAACCAAATCCCGAATCTCAGGGGCGATCTTTCCAACGCAACCGAAAAAACCAGGCCGTTATCACCATGCAACGGGGGAAGCCGAAATGTTGAAGGCGAAAAACCGTTTTGATGTTGCTGCCGGCAACCTCGCCAAGCTGATCGGATACGAAAGGAGTTGGTGATAGATGGAGACTTCATCTTCTGCTCTTTTATCCAACGAAATCGGCGTAATCAGTGAGAATCGGACAATCAGTCACTGGGTTGACGCCCTTCTCTTCGCCGCCCGGCACTGCGGTGTCTCGGTTTCACCAGAACTCGTTCGTAATGCCTCCGCCTGGACCGACCGAGCAAATACGGAACAGACTATCCTCGACATTGCTTCATCGGCGGGGTTAGTTGCTACCTTCACCGAAATTTCGCTGAGCGATCTTTCTCCCATCATGCTGCCGGCGCTTGTTGCCATCGACAACAATGTCGGCGCCATTACCACGTTGGCGGCGGGATCGGCAACGGTTGTCTTTATGCTGAACGGCCAACCCGTTGAACGCATCATCACACCGTTACAGTTGGATTTCCATCAACCGCAGCGAGTTCTGCTCGTCCAGCAGCGCCAAGCCACACACGATGAGCGTCTCGAGCAATACCTGCGCCAGCGTCCACGATCCTGGCTCAAAGGTATCTTTCTCAGCAATTGGCGAATCCTCTTGGAACTTGGCTTGGGATCGCTGTTCGGCAATCTGCTCGCCATCTCCACTTCCCTCTTTGCCATGCAGGTCTGGGATCGTATCGTGCCGGCGCGGTCGCTGAATACGCTTTGGGTCTTGGTGTCAGGCGTTGGTCTCGCCCTCGTTCTCGAGATGTTGATCCGGATAGCGCGTATAGCCATCACCGATCACTTCGGCAAACACGCTGATATAAAACTATCTAACATGTTTTATGCCCGAGTGCTCGATATCCGCAACGACGCGCGCCCCCGCTCTCCAGGCACGCTGATAGCGCAATTGCGGGATCTCGAACAGTTGCGCGAGTTACTTACGTCGTCAACGCTGGGTGTCCTGATCGATCTGCCCTTCGTCGTCGCATTCCTGCTCATTATCTGGGTGCTGGGTGGTCCTTTGGTTTTAGTGCCTCTGGGCGCCATCCCCCTGCTGCTCATCCCAGGTCTTCTGGCACAATTCCCGCTGGCGAAACTCTCCGTCGAGGGATTAAGCGAATCCGCTCTGCGAAACGCCATCCTGATGGAAACGATTTATCGAGTCGAAGACATAAAAGCCCTGCAGGCCGAACCACGTTTCCGGACGCTCTGGAATCAGGTCAATCAGGTCAGCGGCACCATCGGTTTCAAGCAGCGTTTTCTCGCCGGGCTGCTCGTTAACTTCTCGCAGATGGTGCAGCAGCTTTCTTACGTCGGCGTCATCACCGCCGGGGTCTACGGCATTCTCAACAGTGGGCTGTCATTCGGCGCGGTTCTCGCCTGCTCCATTCTGACCAGCCGCACCATCGCACCGTTGGGACAGATTTCCGCCGTGCTCGGCCGGGTGCAGAATGCACGAGTCGGCAAAAAAGGTCTCGATTCCCTTCTCACACTACCGATCGATCACGATCCGGATAAAGATACCTACCACAAACCAGCTCTTGCAGGCCGATATCGCTTCGAAAATATCATCTACGCCTATGATCCGGATGAAAAACCCGCTCTGATCGTTCCTCAGCTGAAAATCGAAGCCGGCGAACGCATCGCCATCCTTGGCCGTGTCGGCGCCGGTAAATCGACATTGCTGCGGCTGGCCGCCGGTTTTCTGGCCCCGAACCAAGGGCGCATCCTGTTCGACGATACGGTGATGGGCCTGATCGACATGGCGGATATTCGCCGGGACGTGGGCATTCTGTTGCAGGAATCCAACCTGTTTTACGGTTCCCTGCGCGAAAATCTTTTACTCGGCAATCCACTCGCCTCCGACGAGCAACTCCTCAAGGCTATGCACCTTTCCTGCGCCGACCAGCTTCTGCTGAATCAACAGCACGGCCTTGATCTCAAATTGCGGGAGAGTGGACAGGGATTGTCCGGTGGCCAGAAACAAGCGCTGATGCTGGCGCGTTTATTCTTACGTTCCCCCAATATCCTCCTCTTGGACGAACCAACAGCGTCTTTCGACGAAGGAACCGAACGCGTCGTCATAGAGCGGCTCAAAGGGTGGCTGGGAACCCGCACACTGATCGTCGCCACCCACCGTTATCCGGTGCTCTCTCTGGCCGACCGCATTATCGTTATTGACCAAGGACGCATCGTGCAAGACGGCGGCAAAGACGACATCCTGAAAGCTCTGAGCGGAGGGGTTCCAGGCTGACGACCATGAAAAATCCACCATTTATAAGCATGTATGACAATGGCATCCGTTCTGCCCATTCGGTGCTCTGGCTGATTATCACCGCTATCGCCATTTTCTTTGTGTGGTCCTCCTGGGCCGAACTCGACGAGGTGGCCATCGGCGAAGGGAAGATTACGCCCGCCTCAAAGGGACAGATCATTCAAAGCCTCGAAGGCGGGATCCTCTCAGAACTACCGGTCCGCGAAGGTGACATTGTCGAAGAAGGCCAGCAGATTGCCATACTCAATCCTGTCTTAGCGCGGGCTTCGATGGAGGAGACGCTGGCCCGGATTACGGCGCTGAAGGCGCGCGCCGCCCGCATCCAGGCTGAGATGAACGATCAAGACAAGGTTGTATTTCCATCCGAACTCCTCAAAGAATCGGCGGTTATCAATCGCGAGAAAGAACTTTTCACTACCAACCGCCGCGCCTTCAGCGAAAACATCGGAAACCTCCGTGAGCAGCTCGAACTGGCGGAAGATGAGCTGAAAATCGCCACGCCACTCCTGCAAACCGGTGCCTCGACCAAGGTCGAGGTCCTGCGGTTGCAGCAAAAGGCCGCCGAGCTGTCCACCAAGCTCTCGGCAACGCAGAGTGAATACTATGTCTCGCTGAAAACCGAATTCACTCAAACCATGGCCGATCTTGAACCCTTACTTAAGATTCGCGAGGGCCGGGCCGATCAACTGCGCCGCACTGTGATTACCTCACCCACGCATGGCATCGTCAAAGATATCCGGGTTTCCACGATCGGCGGCGTTGTCGGGCCGGGTGGCGTGCTCATGGAAATCGTGCCACTTGGCGATCAACTGCTGGTCGAAGCGCGGCTCAGCCCGCGGGACATCGCTTTCATCCACCCCGGTCAGGAAGCAACCGTCAAGATCACCGCCTACGACTCGGCCATCTACGGCACGCTGCCAGCAAAAGTTGACCGCATCTCACCGGATACCATCGAAGATCAGATCGATAAGCGCGTCTATTACTACCGCGTCTATGTCTTGACCGATCATTCCTATCTCGAAACCAAGGACGGTAAAAGGCACCCGATCATGCCGGGCATGGTTGCCACCACTGAAATCCGAACTGGCCGCAAAACGGTTCTCTCTTATCTGATGAAACCGCTCAACAAAGCCGGAGAAGCCCTGCGGGAACGCTAGGGTTTCGAACAATCTTGTTGTTGCAATTCAACACCTTACATCACAAGGAAAAGTTTTTTACTTTTCTGCCAGAAAAAATTTGAATTCGCATTCGCGAATGCCCTATAATTTTTTATGGACAATGATTGGCGCCGTCAAAGTTTTTGAAATTACTTGACAATAAAGAAACGATATGTATAAGCATATCTGCATATAAATTTCATCGCCGAGGTATGGACAAGCTGACAAGCTCGCCCTTCTCTTCTTCACTCCCTCGTTGGGCATACTGGTCAATTACGCACGGGATATGAAAATAAAGCGCGAAATATTCAAACTTTCTTTTATCCCCTCTCCAGATAAATGTGGTGGGCGCGGCATTGAAGTTCAGCAATCCAGCAACTTGATCTCTTTATTTTTTGCACCAATAATTCTGGATACGGGAGGGCAGCTCTGAGGATAAAAAAGCAGGCGCCGGCCTTCAGAATGGAAATGGTGGCTCATCCTCGTCAGTATCAGACTACCCTTCCCGATGGCCGAGATGTTTGGCAGAAAAGTGCTCAATCCCCTGCTTGAAATAGCGAATAGATTCACCATCATTTAATCCGATTCGGTAAGCGTGAAGCTATTTTTCACTATCTTATTTTATCTGTTTATAATTTCATAGTGAAAATAGTGCTTTAACAGAATCCAACGGAGGGCATCTCAATGGCAGACGAAACTGTTACCAACCCAGGTATGGAAGATTCGGCAAGCAATTTGACAAGTACCGTTGAGGTGTCCGACGGCAAGGCCTACGTCCAGGGACGTCCGGAAGAGATAGAGAAATTTGTGCGTGAGGGCCAAGACCTGGTCATTCATTTCAAAGATGGTCAGGTCGTGCGCGTTCCCGCCTATTTTATGGATGGGGATCAGGAACGACTGCACCTTGTATTGGTGGATGGCAATACACAACTGCCTGGTGTTGCTGTCGAGTCGAGCATCCCTTTCGACGACCAGACTGGCGCCGATGTCCTGTTCGATTTTGGCGATAAAGGCGGTGGTATCTGGGGCAATGCCGGCCTCCTGGGTATTCTTGGAGCTTTAGCGGTCGGCGGCGTGGCCCTGGCGGTAGCGAATGACGATGATGATTCCAACCCGGCTCCACCGCCATCGGACAGTGGTATTTCTCAGGGCACGGATGATGGTGGCGGTTCAGGTAGCCGCCCCAGCGAGGGCGACAGGGTATCGCCGCCACCGGTATCTCCTCCCCCGGAGGCGCCGGCAGTAACAGGCGCCATAGACAATATTGGCCCGATACAAGGTGATATCAGGGCCAATGGCGGCATAACCGATGACACAACGCCGACACTTTCCGGTACCGGCAAAGCCGGTGATACGATTACCGTGTATGACAACGGTGCAAAGGTTGGCCAAACCACGGTTGACCAAAACGGTAATTGGAGCGTCACCCCCGATAAACCGCTTGGCAACGGCGATCATTCACTGACGACGACGGCCACTGATTCGACCGGCAAACAAAGTCCAGCCAGCGACCCGATCAACATTAAAGTTGATACCACTGTACCGGACACCATTGGTTCCGGTACAGCGATCAGCTTTGATGACGTCACCGATGATAATATGCTGAACGCCAGCGAGGCGGGCGGCAAC
>DOMU01000187.1:0-3192 GCA_003509305.1 Desulfobulbaceae bacterium
GCAGGGCGTGGATGGCGTCGAGTTCACTTGTTGCCAGCGGCGCCGCGGGCGGATGTTGGACCAGCCAGTGGCTTCCCTGCCGCTGCCAGACGATACGCTGGTCATTTTGCCGCGCCAACCGGTCGATGGTCAACTCAGTATCGAGAAAGCGTTTGGGTTCGGCCAGGATGTCAGTGTAAGAAGCCAGTTCCACACTCCCTGCCGTCCCGGCAATATATCGCTCTTTTTCCGCTTCGCTGAGCCGCTNNCGTTTCGCCGATCCGCAAACGGCGGACAATTTCCCGCGCCGCCCGCTCGCCCATGCCGTAGACCAGCAGATCGGCCTTGGCGTCAGTCAGGATTGAGGCCCGTAATTTTTGCTGTTGATAATCGTAATGGACAAAGCGCCGCAGTGACGCCTCGATGCCGCCAAGAACAAGCGGTGTTGCCGGAAAAGCCGCCCGCGCCAGATGACTGTAGACGAGACAGGCGCGGTCGGGGCGAAAGCGGTTCTTGCGGTCGCGCCCGCCGTCACGCCACGGGCTGCCGCCTGGCGAACAGGCGTCTTTTTCCCGTACCTTGCCGTTGCCGGAATAGTTGGCGACGATGGAATCGAGGTTGCCGCCGCTGATGCCACAGAACAACTTTGGTGCCGGAAACTGACGGAAATCGTCGAGCCGGTCATAGCGGGGCTGGGCTAAAATCGCCACCTTTAGCCCTTCGGCGGCTAAAACCCTGGCGATGATGGCGACGCCAAAGGCTGGATGATCGACATAGGCGTCACCGCTGACCAAAAGCACATCGAGAGAACGCCAGCCCTGGTTTTGGCATTCGTCCCAGGAAGCCGGCAGCATATCAGATGCCTGGCGCAATGATCACGGCTCAATAGTAATGGCCGGATACAAACCCTGGCGCGGCCCGACACGATAGGGCTGGATGGTGTTGATCGAGGTGCTGTGGTGATTCTGGGCGTGCCCGCGGTTTTTCCCCTTGTCGTAAAAGGCGCCGTTATCCTCGAGAATATGGCGGATGGTGGCACGGAAGCCGTCGACGAACCGCTGGCCATCACCGGAAAACTTCATATTGCCGATAGTCAGTTCCCGCGATTCGCTCAAAACGTCAAGAGGGATGGAGTTGGTGGCCAGGTCTTCCTGCGAACCGATAAAGCCCCAAACCAGGTGATTTTCCGGGATGGTGATCGCCCCTTCGCTGTCGATGATGGTGTGCGGCATAATGATGCAGCCTTGGCCGATGGTAATCGATGCATACGGCTTACCATTCAAAAAGCAGTTGAAGGCGACGAAGATATTTTCATCCAAGCGGCTGTGGACGATTTTGGCGCCGTGGGCGGTGATGTCGTAGCCGCACAACTTGGAATTGACGATGAAAGTATTTTCCTGGGCGTTCGAGCCGCGCCCCATGTCGGCGTTATCGAGATAGGCGCGCTGGCTGATCAGGACGTTTTCGCCAATTTTCATCGTGCCTTTGATGAGAGAAAAACGGTTGACCGTCGAGGTCGCCGGAATTTTCAGCTTCCCGATATTGATGCTGTCATAGATGCGGTCGAAATCGTGCTTTTTGTTGTCAACGAAATCAAACAGTATACCGCAAGGCCGGTGATTTTCGTCAAGCCTGATATAACGAAGGAGAATATCCAGTGGCAGGGTGTAGCGAAAGAAAAATTCGTTGTTTTCGATCCACACGGTGCCGGGGTTGACAACCTGATGAAAAAGTTCTTCGACCTGGAGATAGGAAAAATCGCCGACAACACAAGAATGCAGCGACATGTGATCGACGGTAGAGAAGATGCCTAAGTAGGAGCCTTCGAGCGTCGAGCCGTGAATGTTTGAGTAATGAGCGGCCACGGAGTTGTGTACGAACATCTCTTCCGGCGTTTCAATATTGTGTGAGCAGTTGTGGATCAGGGTACGGAAAAGGAAGCTGTTGCGAATATGGATGAACTCGTCTTCGGTCATCGGCAACTTTTTCTTGCCCATGGCCAGATCTCCTTTGCGTTTGAGTTCGTCGCCGCGCAGATCGCTTTTGTAAATCACCGAATCGTGGACATAGCATTTACCGAGAAAATAGCTGCCGGCGATATTCGATCCTTTGAAATGCAGGGACAGCGGATGCTTGGAGGTGACGGCGTAGGTGGCGTAGTATTCCAGCATTTTGCGGGGATTGGTAACGGCATTGATGTAGGCTTCGACGCTGAAACCAAATCCGCGTAAGCTGGCGTCAACCCGGCTGATAATCTGTTCAACCAACGAAAAGAGTTGTTTCATGGGCCGCTCCAGGTAAAATTTTTTCTGTCCGCGTCACAGGGAAGCCGGTTTCTGTAACAGATTTTTTCAATTGATTCCTTATCGCCTGGCTCACAACATACCATAATATTTGATCATCCCTCCATTTTTTTCGCGCCTCGGAGCGGTGCCGTCCCGCTTCTGACTGAGTGGTGGTAATTTGCCGGAAATCGCTGTTATCCATGCTTGTAATTTCGGCGCTGTTGACCGCCGCCGCCATCCATGGTAACACCGGCAGTCTCCACGCGCCCGTAGCTCAGCGGATAGAGCACCAGGCTTCGAACCTGGGTGCCGGGGGTTCAAATCCCTCCGGGCGCGCCATTTCCTCCCCTTGCCACCATGCCCCGTCCTTCCCTGTTCGGTCAGCCACCGCCTTTCAATAGGCCAGCCGGTACGCCTTTAGCCGACCGCGTTCGCCCCGGCGAGCTGTCCAGCATCGTCGGCCAGGAAAAACTGCTGCGCCCCGGCTCGACGCTGCACACGATGATCAGCCAGGACAGCTACAGCTCATTTATCCTCTGGGGGCCGCCCGGCGTTGGCAAAACGACGATCGCCCGCCTGATTGAAAAGACGACTCAACACCGTTTCGTGCCGCTCAGCGCCGTCCTCAGTAAAATCGCCGAGGTGAAGAGTTTGATGGAAGAGGCGCGCCGCCTGCTCGTGACCGAAGGGCGCCGGACTCTCGTCTTCGTCGACGAAATCCACCGCTTCAACAAGAGCCAGCAGGACGCGTTTCTGCCGCACGTCGAGGCGGGGACGATCACCCTCNNGGCGCGACCACGGAAAACCCGTCGTTTGAGGTGATTCCAGCCCTGCTGTCGCGCTGCCATGTCTTTGTACTCGAGCCGCTTACCGATGACGACATCATCACCGTCATCCGCCGCGCCCTGCCGATGCTGGGACAAGAATT
>DOMU01000187.1:3244-8494 GCA_003509305.1 Desulfobulbaceae bacterium
TCCCGCCACGGTGAAACGGTCGATGCGACTTGGGTGCGGCGGGCCATCAATCAGCGGTCGATGTTTTACGATAAGGGTGGAGAGGAGCACTACAACCTGATTTCGGCGTTGCACAAATCGGTGCGCGGCAGCGACCCGCAGGCGGCCATTTACTGGCTGGCGCGGATGCTTGAAGCCGGTGAGGACCCGCTTTATATCGCCCGGCGCATGGTGCGCTTCGCCAGCGAGGATGTGGGCCTGGCCGACCCGCAGGCGCTGGTGCAGGCTGTGGCTGTCAAGGAAGCCGTGCATTTTCTCGGCATGCCTGAGGCCAATACCGCCCTGACGCAACTGGTGGTTTATCTGGCCACCGCCCCGAAAAGCAACGCCTGCTATACCGCTTATCTTCAGGCCAAAGACGACGCCCGTCGCGGCAGTCACCTGAAGGTGCCACTGCACATCAGAAACGCTCCCACCCGTCTCATGAAAGACCTTGGCTATGGCAAGGGCTATCGCTACGCCCACGAATATCAGGACAGTTACAGCTACCAGCGCTGCTTTCCCGATGGCATGGAAGAAAAAGTTTACTACCAGCCCTCGGCCTATGGTTTTGAAAAGGAAGTGGCCAAACGGCTGGCCTGGTGGCAGAGCCTGAAAGAGAAACAGCTCAAAGCGGAAAAAAAAGAAGGGGCGCCACCCTCCCCCGCTGGCGAGGGAGGGCCGGGATGAGTCAGAACGAGACTATTTCTTCTCGCAATCGCAACCGATGACGCGATAGACCAATGCGCCGACAATGCCGCCAACAACTGGCGCCACCCAGAAGAGCCACAGCTGCTGGATCGCCCAGCCGCCGACAAAAATGGCGACGCCGGTTGACCGTGCCGGGTTGACCGAGGTGTTGGTCACGGGAATGCTGATCAGGTGGATCAGCGTCAGGCAGAGGCCGATGGCGATTGGGGCAAAGCCCTGCGCCGCCCGGCTGTCGGTGGCGCCGAGGATGACGACGAGAAACATCGCGGTCATGACCACCTCGCAAACCAGCGCCGCCATCATGCTGTAGCCGCCCGGCGAATGTTCGCCGAAACCGTTAGATGCAAAACCGGAAGCGACCAGATCGAAGCCAGGTTTACCACTGGCGATCAGATACAGAACAGCGCCGGCGGCGATGCCACCCAGCACCTGGGCGATGATGTAGCCGGGCAGGTCTTTGATGGCAAAGCGTCCACCGGCCCACAGACCGACAGACACCGCTGGGTTGAGATGACAGCCGGAAATGTGACCGATGGCAAAGGCCATGGTTAACACCGTCAAACCAAAGGCCAGGGATACACCGACAAAGCCAATGCCGAGCTCCGGGAAAGCGGCGGCCAAAACGGCGCTACCGCAACCACCGAGCACCAGCCAGAAGGTCCCGACAAACTCCGCAATCAATTTGTTCATTATGATTCCTCCGATAAAAGTAAAAACATAAAAGACCTTATGCGGGAACATCCCGCGCCAGCCAGCATATGCTTACTCATGAATATCCGGAAAATCACCGCTATAGTCAACGGAAATGTGACTTGCTAACCAAAAATTTACTTTTCACTGGCAAAGCGGCGTCGTGTATGTCTCAATGTTTATCCCGCAAGTTTTTCCAGCCGGGCAAAACACAGCGCTCCGGCCTTGGCCATATCTCCCCCCAAGGCGACAAAGCCGTGCTCGCGCAGCACAAAAAAATCGCTCGTGGCGGCAAGCGTCAGGGCGGCTTCGGCCAGCTCTTTGCTGCCGTAGGGCAAAGGGGATGGGCTGACCGGAATCCCCAGCGTCTCCGCCTGACTGGTGATAGTATCGTGATGACCGTGGAAGACGGCGCCGATGGCCGGAAAATGCCGGTACAACAGGGCGTGCAGCAGAGTTTCGGATGACGGCTCGCGACGGCCACGCGCTTCGACGCGGCCCGAGGCCGGGTCACAGGCGATGACCTCGACGAAGGCGTCATCGGCAAGATTATCTTTCAGGCCAATGGCCGTTCCCGTGATGATGAGCGAGCTCCCGGCACGGAAGCTGAGGTTGCCGCTGGAACCGCCGGGATAGGGTGGAGCAAGTCCGTGGTCATGAAACATGCGGCACCAATGGCGCAACTCTGACAACAGCGGATGGCTCGGCGGTTCGTCGCCGCGAAAGACGGTGACAAAACGCACGCCCTGATATTCTTCATTCATGATAGTACCTGACCGATATCTTTCGCCTCGACGATACCCTTTTCTGTGATGATGCCGGTAATCAAGGCCGCTGGCGTCACGTCGAAGGCCGGGTTATAGGCGGCTGAACCTGGTGAGGCGACACGAATCGTCCGCATGACGCCATCCCTATCCGGTCCATGCTGATACAGCATTTCCGCCGCGTTACGCTCCTCAATCGGGATAGACGTCCCGGACGGGCAANNAAGCCGCATCCACTGTCGAAGTCGGCGCCGCCACATAAAAGGGCACCCCGAAATGCCGGGCGGCCAGGGCCTTTTCCAGCGTGCCGATTTTGTTGGCGGCATCGCCATTTTTGGCAATACGGTCGGCGCCGACAATCATCAGGTCGATTTTACCTTGCGCCATGAGAAAGGCGCAGGCATTGTCGGCGATGATGGCGTGCGGAATGCCTTCGCCATGGAGTTCCCAGGCGGTCAGGCGGGCGCCCTGGCCACGTGGCCGGGTTTCATCGGCATAGACAAAGGGATTTTTTCCCTGCCTTGCCGCCACATAGATCGGAGACAAGGCTGAGCCGTAATCGGTGAAGGCCAGCCAGCCGGCGTTGCAGTGGGTGGCGACGCGGCAATTCTCGGCTAAAAGCGTCGCGCCGTATTCACCGATGACCTGGCAGGCGGAAGAATCTTCCTCGGCGATTCTTTCCGCTTCTTTAACCGCCGCGTCGGCGCCACCGGTCATGCCGGCGGCAAAAACCCGCTCGGTGGCGTAAAAAAGATTTCTCGCCGTTGGCCGCGTCGCTTCTATAGCCGCCTTGGCCAGCGCCACCTCGTCTCCGGCAAGAAAGGCCTGGGCCATGGCGTAGCCGGCGGTTGAGCCTATGGCTCCGGCGCCGCGCACGACCATGGTCTCAATGGCCCGGCAGGTGGCGCGGTAGTCCGGGCAGTTATGAATCTGAAAAGAAAAAGGCAGTTGATTCTGCTCGATCATTTTCACCACCGGCCCAGCCAGCCAGACCGTACGGTAGTGCTGTCCATTGACACGCATAACAAACTCCTGGAATATTTCTTTGTTTTGCCTTATACCACCAACGCCCGCCGCGCCTCCTGGCGCAGGGACAGATATGTGGCGTTTTCTCGAATTAGCGGACGACACTAGTTCGAGAAAACGCATTTCCTCGAACTAGTGGGTCGCCTTAGTTCGAGGAAATTCACGTTCCGTCACCAAGGAAGAGATTGTAGTAGCGTTCAAAACTGTACAGCCGGTCGCGCATCTGTCCTGTTATTTCAGTGAGGATGCCCAGGCGCATTAATTCTTTAACAAGCACATGCGCGGTCGAATGAGATACGCGGAGTTCCGCTTCCAATTCGGCGGCGGCGATAATCGGGCTGCGGTACAGNNACTTCCAGCGCCGCGCGCGCCGTGCCCGCCCGCTTGCCCAAGGTTTGAATCCGCTGTTCAGTTTCTGTACGCAGTGCAAGTATGCCACGGAAGACGTCACGTCCTTTACTGGCGGTTTCATAGACGCCGGTCAGGAAAAAGCGAATCCAATGGATAAGGTCGTTACTGGCCCGAACCCCTGTCAAAGCATCGTAATAACTGGCGCGATAGCGCTCGAAGTAAGCCGAAAGATAGAGAGATGGTTTGGTCAGCAGTTTGTGGTCGACCAGATACAGCGGAATCAGCAAACGTCCAATGCGGCCATTGCCGTCGAGAAATGGATGGATGGTCTCGAACTGGTAATGACTGATGGCAATGCGGATGAGATGTGGCACGGTGATTCCTTTATTGTGCCAGAACAGTTCCAGATCGCTCATCAACTCGTTGACACTTTCCCAGTGCGGCGGGATGAAAGCGGCGTCATTCAGATTACTGCCGCCGATCCAGTTCTGGCTGGCGCGAAATTCGCCCGGCAGTTTTTTTTCACCCCGGACACCCTGCATCAAAAGGGCATGGGTTTCCTTCAGCAGACGATTGGAAAGTGGCAAACTGGCCAGTTTGTCAATGGCGGCATTCAACGCGGTGATGTAGTTGAGCACTTCGCGCCGGTCATCGCGCCGCTCCGGGCGGACATATTCTTCAGAAAGAAGTACTTCATCCATGCCGGTTCGTGTGCCCTCAATGCGGCTGGAGGTCTGCGCCTCTTTGATGACGTGCATCCGGATATACAGATCGACATTCGGCACAATGAGCGAAAAAGCATTCAGTTCACCCAGCGCGTGGTTGGCTGATTCCAGCAACTGGTTGATTGTACCATCCTGCCATGTCCACTCATGGTTGACTGGGGCTGGCTCGAAACTTTTGTATTGGTAACGTTGCGCCCAGCGGCCAGCTTTGAATTTCTCAAATTCCATATCATGTATCCCGCGTCTCGTTTTGGCGGATTATAACCCTTCCCTCCGTCTCATCCCATCACCGCCCGCCGCGCCGCCTGGCGCAGGGCCAGATCGATCAGGACCAGGGCCGCCAGCGCCTCGACAATCGGCGTCGCCCTCGGTACAACGCAGGGGTCGTGGCGGCCTTTGGCGGCCAGGAGCGCCGGTTGAGCGGCGGCATCGACGGTTTGTTGCGCGCGGCCAATGGTGGCGGTCGGTTTGAAAGCGACGCGGAAAAAGATCATCTCGCCGTTCGAGATGCCGCCCTGGACGCCACCGGAAAAATTTGTTGCCGTGCCGATGCGGTTATCTTTAACGATAAAAGGATCATTATGCTGTGAGCCGCGCATGCGGCTGCCGGCAAAACCGGAACCGATTTCAAAACCCTTGCTTGCCGGAATGGCCAGCATTGCCTGGGCCAGCCGTGCTTCCAGTTTGTCATAGACCGGTTCGCCCCAACCGGGAGGGATGCCACGGACGACACAGGAAACGACGCCGCCGACAGAATCCTTTTCCGCTTTCACGGCGCCGATCAGGGCCGCTATGGCCGCCGCCGTCGCCGGGTCGGGACAACGAACGGGATTTTTATCGACTTCAGCCTGGCTGATTGCCTCCTTATCAATGGGCGGACAGTCGATGTCGCCGACGGCGCTGACCCAGGCGACAATTTCGATGCCGTAACGCTCTCGCAGAATCTTGGCGGCCACGGCGCCGGC
>DOMU01000143.1 GCA_003509305.1 Desulfobulbaceae bacterium
GCGTGCACTTCGGCGTGTGGCGTGCCAGCCCGCTGGTGGTAGCCACGGCCAACAATGACCCCGTCCTGAACCACGACGGCGCCGACACAAGGGTTGGGCGCGGTGCGTCCCAGCGCCTTCTTCGCCAGCGCCAGCGCCAGCGCCATATATTTTGCGTCAGTCATGGTTCAGGCCATCGCGGGCGGCAAGCAGAGATTTCAGTTCTTCCATGAATTCGGTGACATCCNNCAACTTCATCCAAAGACGGCAGTTTTTCCATCACCCACTCACCGACTCGTTGTGAAGAAATTTCGCCCTCGCCCAAGTCCTGCAAACGGCGCTCGATGTCATCGACAAACTGGTCGATGCGCTCGCGGCTGACTGGACGTTTCTGACAGGCTTTCTCAAGGCCGGCCACCAGCTTCTCCCGTTGCCACTCTTCGCGGCGGCCATCTTTTTTCACCAGCATCGGCACGAGCGCCTCAAGCCGCTCGTAGGTGGTGAAACGGCGGTCACAGTTCAGGCAAGCCCGCCGCCGCCGCGTGATGGTGCTGTCCTTGTTCAGCCGGGAATCAATCACCTTGTTATCCAAATGACCGCAGTAGGGACATTTCATGATGTCGTCTCCTCGTCAGCCGTCGAAGCGTATTCCAACTCCAACGCCGGTATCTTCGGCAAACTGACCATGCCATCAATATCGCCATACACTCCAATGGTATTGGTCAGGATTTTTTTGATCTGCATCTCCTGGCTGGCCCATTTTTTCGTAAAGTATTTCTTCTCTTTGGCTATATCCTGCTCCATTGACGAAAAGGCTTCAACAATTGCCTCAATGCGCTGGCGGAATTGCACGCCGGTCAGATATTGGTAGAGAATCTCCATTTTTTCATTTTTGCCGACGGCAAGCCCCTTTTCCCTGGCAATGGCTTCGAGTTTATCACGGATAATGAGAGCCAGGGGAATGGCCAGGTGGCTATCACAGACCCATACGCCGTCACGGGGCGCGAAGGTTTTCACCCCTTCCGGCAGAACGCTTGAGACAATAATCGCCACATCGGCACGGATTTCGCGCTGATCATCTTTCAATTTCTGTACCCAGCCCTCCGACCAGGCTTTCGTATTTTTCACTTCCCAAACAATTTTCCCGCAGTCTTTCCCGGCGCTGTTGCGGACTTTCTGAATCACATCAGCGCCGCGAATACCTTTGGGCACCGGTTCAACCGTATCGTAAATAAAGGCTTTAGCCAGTTCTTCTTCCAGGTTGAGTTCCGCGACTTCACCCTGGCTTTGTTGCGAGCCTTGCTCGATTTTTCGCTTCAGTTCTTCGTTGACGCGCAGCGCGTCGGCCAGGGTTTTATCCTTCTGCGCCAGAATGGTCTGGTAGGCTTCACCAGCCTTCCTGTCCGCTTCTTCCTTGATCTGGGCGCGGGCCTCGTCCAACTGCTTTCGTTTTTCGATCTCAAAGGCTTCTTTGTCATCTTGCAGCTTCTTCTTATCGTCCATCAGTTGAATCTGCTCGGCGCGGGCGGCGGTCAGTTTTGTCGTCAAATCCTGTTCACGAGATTTCAGCGATGCAATCTCCTGCTTTTTCTCGTTTTCCGCCTCCTCTTTGGCCAGTCGCTGGATTTCCTTTTCCCGCTGGGCCAGTTTTTCCTTCACGGCATTGGCGACCAGCATATCGGCGTCGCGTTTGGCCCTGGCAACCACCTCTTCTTTTTGGGCAAGTTCAGCCATCTTGCCGCTGACAGCCTCGGCAACCACCTTCTCCGTATTTTTCCTGGCGGCTTCCACTTCCTCGGCCTTCTTGGTTAATGCGGCTTCTCTGGCCGCAAGAGCCGCCTCATTTTTGCGTTTATCCGCCTCGTACCGTTCGCGGATACGCGCCTCAATCTGGGCGTGCAGAACATCATCGACTGAAATCTCTGTTTTGCAGTTCGGGCATATGATTTTTTGCGCTTCAGCCATTTTGATCTCCCTTCAATACAGTACCCGCTTATAACATTTGCATGACGTCAAGCAGGCTTTGGTCGACTTGGTGCTTTTCTTGGTGTTTAACTTGGTGCTTTGTTTTCCGCAATCTGACGCTCGATAATTTCACGTTCGCGCCGCAATTCCGCTTTCAGCTCCTCTTCGGTCGGCAGATACAGCCTGTACTTCGATGCGAACAAATTTTCTTTATCGGCGAGCACGGAGTATTTGACCATGCTCTCGCTCTTATCCGCGCAAAGGATGATTCCGATGCTTGGGTTGTCGTCTGGTTGTTTTATCTTGTCGTCGAAAAGCCGGACGTAGAAATCAATCTGCCCGATGTCCTGGTAAGTCAGTTTTCCCGCTTTGAGGTCAATGACGACAAAGCACTTCAAAATGTAGTTGTAGAACACCAGGTCGATATAATAATGCTCGCCATGATCCGTCGTGATTCGTTTTTGCCGGGCAACCAACGAAAAGCCTTTGCCAAGTTCAAGCAAAAACTCTTGCAGCTTGTCGATCAGGGATTGTTCCAATTCGCTTTCGTGATAGTCCCGGTTCTCCTTCAAATCCAGAAATTCGAGGATATAAGGGTCTTTGATGACGTAAGCTGGGTCTCTTTGCGGCTCCAATTGACAAATCTCGTTTCTGACGCTTTCTTTGCCGCTTGCCTGCGTGGCCAGCAGGCGTTCATAGAAAAACGAGTGAATCTGCCGCTCCAACTGTCGTGAAGTCCAGCCGGAATCCACGCTTTCTCTTAGATAAAACTCGCGGCGGCTTGGCTCCTCCACGCGCATCAGCAAGCGATAATGCGACCATGTCAATTCGCTACGCAGTGCGTAGCGATTCGGGAAAGTTTGGTAAAATTGGCGCATATTACGCAAATTCGCGGTGGTGAAGCCCTTGCCGAATTCCCCGGTCAAACGTTCCGACAGGTATTTGAGCAGATTACGCCCGTACTCGGCACGCTCACCCACGGCTTCAGCGATTTGCCGCCCGATTTCCCAGTACACGCCGACCATAGCCGTGTTAACGGCAGCGACGGCCTTTGTCCGCGCCTCGGTCAAGGCGGTGCGTATGGCCTTGTACACCTTCAGGTCAGACGCGGCGGAAACCAAGGGATTGTTTTGGTTTTGTTCATCCATCACAGCACCTTGCGGATAGTCGAGGGACTGTAGGTCTTAAAAATCCGTTCGAAATTGATCAGTGTCGCGTCGCTGGCAAACCAATCGCCCAACAGGTTTGCGTTTTTTGCGTAGGGGCGGTTCGCGAACCGCCCCTACGCAAACGTACCACATCCGTGTTGTACCATTTCCCGTCGGCTGACTTCAATTTCAGTTAGTGACAATTTGTCACCAACTCAGAATCCGCCGTCATCCTCAACCGCTTACAATTTGTAAGCGGTTGAAACCCTTCCTCGACAAGTCTTTTTTTCAGCACGGCCCAATAGGTACTGGCATTTCGAGGCGATACTTGCCCGGTCAGGATCGCCACAACATCCACGATGGGAAAATACCATTCCTGTTCTTCCTCGCTCCATGCGGTGCGGATGCGTTTGTCCTCGAAAAGTTGTATCTCGCCAGTATTCTCACTGTCTTTGTCGAGTTTTTCCATCTATGGTTCTCTCATTTTTCACTTCGCCGGCTTCTTCCTTAGACCACCCCAGCCAATAAAAAAGGCCGATGTCAGCGAAACGCGACATCGGCCCTGACGACAAAAGTGATTTCATTCTCAACCGCGCATCTTGTCGATCCGCATCTGATGGCGGCCACCGGCAAAGGTGGTTGTAAGCCAGGTTCTGACAATGCCTTCAGCGACGCCCGCGCCAATCACCCTGGCGCCCAGGCAAAGGATATTGGCATCGTTGTGTTCGCGGCTCATGCGGGCGGTGTATTCGTCATGGCACAAGGCGGCGCGGAAACGCCGGTCACGGTTGGCGGCAATCGACATGCCGATGCCGGTGCCACAGATGAGAATGCCGTGCTGACAGGCTCCTGATGCCAGAATTCGCAGCAAAGCCTGGGCAATATCCGGATAATCGACGGCAGCAGGAGAAGGACAGCCGACATCGGTGATGACACAACCGGCCTCAGCCAGCACCACCTTCAGGCGCTCTTTCAGTTCGAAGCCGCCATGGTCACTGCCAATGGCGATCTTTTCCGCAACCTTCTCCATATAGTCCTCAACCGGTGAAGCGGCGCAACGCCACCACGGCGTTGGTACCGCCAAAACCAAAGGAATTGGAAATGGCGGCATCCATCTTCATTTCGCGCGCCGTATTCGGCACATAATCAAGATCACAGGCGGCATCCGGATTATGCAGGTTGATGGTTGCTGGCGCCACCTGATGGTAGAGTGACAGGGCGGTAAAGACCGACTCGACGCCGCCCGTCGCGCCGAGCATATGCCCGGTCATCGATTTGGTCGAACTGATGGCCAGTTTTTTCGCGTGCTCGCCGAAAACCGATTTGATCGCCGCCGTCTCGCAGCGGTCATTCAACGGCGTCGAGGTACCGTGGGCGTTGATATAATCGATATCCTCTGGATTGAGTCCGGCATCACGGACGGCCATGCGCATGGCCCGGACGGCGCCGGCGCCGTCTTCCGGAGGGGCTGCTATATGATAGGCATCGCTACTCAGGCCATAACCGGCGACCTCGGCATAAATCCGCGCCCCTCTGGCCTTGGCGTGCTCCAGCTCTTCAAGAATCAGCATCCCGGCGCCTTCGGCGATGACGAAACCGTCGCGGTCACGGTCGAAAGGACGAGACGCCTCGGTCGGTGCATCGTTACGCACCGACAGGGCCTTCATAGCGCTGAAACCGCCAACACCGAGCACGGAAATCACCGCTTCGGTGCCGCCGGAGACGGCGACATCAATCATACCGTAGCGGATGTGGCGATAAGCTTCGCCGAGGGCATGGGTGCCAGCGGCGCAGGCGGTAGTCAACGTCAGATTCGGCCCGGTGAAGCCGAACTGCATACTGATATGACCGGATGGCATATTGGGGATGACCATCGGGATGAAGAACGGCGATATCCTCTTCGACCCGCGTTCAAGCGCGATCTGGTGGTATTTCTCAATAACCGGCAAACCGCCCAAGCCACAGCCGGTGATGACACCGGCCCGTTCCAACTTATCCGGAGCGACGGTCAGGCCGCTGTCCCGCATGGCCATGATGGCGGCGGCGAGACCATACTGCACGAACAAATCAAGGTGTTTGGCTTCCTTAGCGGAAAAATAGTCCTCAGTCTGAAAATCTTTGACCTCAGCGGCGATTTTCACCGCGAAGTCACCACAATCAAAACGAGTGATCGGCCCAACGCCGCTCTTGCCCGCGAGAAGATTTTCCCAAGTCGCCTGAACGCAAACCCCCAAAGGCGTCACCAGGCCGACTCCGGTCACGACAACCCTGCGCTCTCCCATGCCTATCTCCTTACGACAGCTAACAAAACATCAGGCGCCTTTCATTTTGTCAACATAGTTGATTGCANNATCTTTTCGGCGTCCTCATCGGGAATTTCAATGCCGAATCCTTCCTCCATCGCCATAATCAGTTCGACCAGATCGAGGGAATCGGCGCCCAGATCATCGACAAAGGAAGCGCCTGGAACAACCTTGTCTTTCTCGACATTCAGCTGTTCGACGATAATATCAATCATTTTCTGTTTAACGTCCATGGAATCCACTCCTTCTCGCGTCAGCGCCCGCTGCATGGCGGGCCTTTTTCAGAAAAACAACAACCACTTACATATACATGCCACCATTGACATGTATGGTTTGCCCGGTGATGTAGCCGCCATCCGGCCCAACCAGATAAGCGACCGCCCCAGCGACATCTTCAACTGTCCCCAAAGTAGCCAGCGGGATTTCGCTTTGCAATTTGGCGCGCGCCTCGGCAGACAAAGCCTCGGTCATCTCGGTGACGATATAGCCGGGCGCCACGGCGTTAGCCGTGATGTCNNCCGGCCTTGGCCGCCGCGTAATTGAGTTGGCCGGCATTGCCGGCAAAGCCGACCACCGAGGCGATATTAACGATGCGCCCCCAGCGCTGCTTCATCATCTGCTTCGACACCGCTTTGGCGCAGAGAAACGCGCCCTTCAGATTGGTATCGGCTACCCTGTCCCAATCTTCCTCTTTCATGCGCGCCAACAGGCCGTCCCGCGTAATACCGGCGTTGTTGACCAGAATNNGATGTCGATGGCCCCGGCATCGGCCAACAGTTCTTTCATGGCCTCGCTGACGGCTGCGGCATCGGCGACATCGAAGGGCAGAAGCGACGCCTGGCCACCGGCGGCGAGAATTTCCGCTCGCACCGATTCCGCCGCCTGTGAACCGGAAACGTAGTTGATATAAACGTTCGCGCCCATTTTCGCCAGGCGCAAACAGATGGCGCGGCCAATACCGCGGCTGCCTCCCGTGACGAGCGCTATTTTGTCATGCAGGATCATTTTCCACGCCTCTCGGAAATTTGAGCGATCAGTTTCGGAACGATTTCATAGAGATCGCCGACCAGGCCGTAATCGGCAACCTCGAAGATCGGCGCGTGCGGGTCACGGTTGATGGCGACAATCGTCTCGGACGACTGCATCCCAGCCACATGCTGAATAGCGCCGGAAATACCACAGGCGATGTACAGTTTCGGGGCCACCGTTTTGCCGGTCTGGCCGACCTGATGCGGATAGGGAATCCAGCCCGCATCGACCGCCGCCCGCGAGGCCGCCACCTTGCCGCTCATCACCTCGGCCAACTGACGCAGCAACTGGAAGCCCTTCGGATCATCAAGGCCACGCCCACCGGCAACAAGAATCTCCGCCTCCTGAATATTCACCTGATCAGCCTCGGCGACCACCGATTCAACAACACGGCCACGCGCCGAGAGCAAGTCTTTTTCGACGGTAAAGGCGACAATCTCGCCCTGGCGGCTCTCATCCAGTGGCAATTCCCGCATGACTTTGGGCCGCACCGTGGCCATCTGTGGCCGCATATCCGGGCAGACGATGGTGGCCATGATATTACCACCAAAGGCGGGCCGGGTCTGCAACAGGGCGCGGTCTTCCTGGCGGATGTCAAGATCGGTACAGTCGGCGGTGAGACCGGCGCCAAGGTGGGTGGCGACCGCCGGGATGAACGAACGGCCAATGGCCGTCGCCCCAGCCAAGACGATTTCCGGCTGATAGCGGCGAATGATGGCGGTCAGAATCCGCGTATAATTTTCTTCGGAAAAATGAGCGAGGTCCGGATCGGCGGCGGCATAGACGGTATCGGCGCCATGATGAATCAGGCTTTGTTTTGCCGCCTGAAATTCCGGGGCATCGGCGCCGAGCAGCGCCGCGCTTAAGGGTACGCCCAACGTGTTGGCGAGATGACGGCCCGCTCCCAAAAGTTCGAGAGAAACCGGGGCCAAACGGCCATGACGGAATTCGGCAAAAATCATGACGCCGCGCCAGGCTTCCTGGCCACCTCGCTGTTCTCTGACTGGCCCGTCAAGCTTCAGCGCCGCGGACGGACAGGCGTCAACGCAGGCGCCGCACAAGGTACAAGCATGGCCAATCACCGGCAGCTCATCGGCCATCTCTATCGCCGCGAAAGGACAGGCATCGACGCAAGCGCCGCAACCCACGCAAGTTTCCTGGTCAACAAGTATCATTTTGTTTATTTAAGAAAAATAAGCGGACAAGCGTTCGGCAACCTGGGCAATCTGCTGATCAATGTCGCCCGAAAGCGTGACGCGGCCAGCGCGGCTGGGCGGCGGAAAAACTTTCGCCACCTGGGTCGGCGAACCAGAGAGGCCACACAAAGTGGCGGCGGCATCAATATCGGCGGCGGCAAGACGCGTGATAAGCGCCGATTTCGCCCGCATTTTGCCCTTCAGTGACGGCACCCGCGGCTCGTTGATATCTTTCACCACGGTAAGAAGCGCCGGCAGGCCGAGTTCGACGACATCGTAGCCGTCATCCATCATCCGCTCCACAGTCAACATCCGGGCATCGGCCTTCCGTATCTTCTGCACACAGGTGGCAAAGGGCATGTCGAGCCGCACGGCTAAACCAGGCCCAACCTGGGCGGTATCGCCATCAATCGCCTGCTTGCCGCAAAGGATCAGGTCGGCACCGCCAAGATGGATCACGGTTTTGGCCAAGGCGTAAGTGGTGGCGCAGGTATCGGCGCCGGCAAAGGCCCTGTCACTCACCAACACCGCCTTATCGGCACCCAATGAAATAGCCAGGCGCAGCATGTCTTCGGCCTGCGGCGGCCCCATACTGATGACTGTTACCTCGCCGCCCATGGTTTCTTTGAGCCGCACCGCCTCTTCGAGGGCGTGCTGATCGTAGGGATTCATGATCGACTGCACGCCCTCGCGGGACAGCGTATGCGTCACCGGGTCAAGACGAATATCTTTCGTATCCGGCACCTGCTTGAGGCAGACAAAAATCCTCATCACTTCGCGTATTCCTTATTTAATTCCTGGCCGATGACGTTGCGCTGAATCTGGTTGGTGCCCTCATAGATTTGCAGGATCTTGGCGTCGCGCATCATCTTTTCCACCGGATATTCCATCATATAACCGTAACCGCCCAGGATCTGCACGGCGTCGGTGGTGACCTTCATCGCCATATCGGTGGCAAAGACCTTGCTCATTGACGACGCTTTTGACGCATCTTTCGGATGAGCGTCGATGTGGCGGGCGGCGCCATAGACCAAGGCGCGGGCGGCTTCAGTGCCGATGGCCATATCGGCCAGCATATGCTGCACGGCCTGAAAGGCGATGATTGGTTTATCAAACTGTACTCGCTGTTTGGCGTAGCTGGCGGCGGTATCAAGCGCCCCTTGCGCCAAACCGACACCCAGAGCGCCGATGCCGGGACGGGAGGCATCAAGCGTGCGCATCACCGTTATAAAGCCAGTGCCTTCGCGGCCAATCAGCCGGTCTTTCGGGATGCGGCAGTTATTGAAAATAAGTTCGGTGGTCGAAGAGGCGCGGATGCCCATCTTCTTTTCCTTCGGGCCGCAGGAAAAACCAGGGTCTCCGGCTTCGACGACAAACATTGAGGCGCCACGCGGGCCTTTGGCGCGGTCGGTAATCGCCACCACGGTATAGACATCGGCCTCGCCGCCGTTGGTGATCCACTGCTTGGTGCCATTCAGCACCCAGTTATCACCGTCTTTTACCGCTGTGGTACGGATGCCGGAGGCATCGGAACCGGCATTCGCCTCGGTCAGGCCAAAGGCGGCGAAAGCCGAACCGGTGGCAACCCGCGGCAGATATTTCTGCTTCATATCTTCCGAACCGGAAAACAGAATCGGATAAATGCCGAGGGAACTGGCGGCAAAGGCGGTACCGACACCGATACAGCCACGACCGAGCTGCTCTAAAGCCACGCAAATATCCATGCAGCCGNNGAAGAGATCGGCCTGGGCCATGGCGCCCAGAATGTCGCGGGGAAATTCGTGCTTTTCGTCCAGCTCGGCGCGCTGGGGAATGATCCGCTCGTCGGTGATCTGGCGAACGGTATCGGCAATCATCTGTTGTTGTTCGGTGAGAAAATAATCCATGAATCAGTACTCCTCGGTCAGGCTCTAGCAACCCGGTTTATTCATCATCGGTCTCGGAAACCGGCACGCCGGAAATCTCGCGGCGTATCCGCTCGTTGACGCCGCCAGTTACCATTTTGTTAGCGACGAGAATGGCGTTTTTGATCGCCACGGCATCGGACTTACCGTGACAGACCAAGCCAACGCCGTCAATACCCAAAATCGGCGCGCCGCCGTATTCAGAGTAATCAACCCGTTTTTTGAAAGCGCGAAAGGCGGGTTTGACCAGCAGATAGCCGAGTTTAGTCCACAGTGACTCGCGGATTTCATCCCCGATCATCCGCATCGCCGCCTCGGCCAGTCCCTCGCTGATCTTCAGGCAGACATTGCCGACGAAACCATCACAGACGACGACATCGACATCGCCCTGGAAAATATCGCGTCCTTCAATATTGCCAATGAAATTCAGCGAGCTTTTAGCTAAAAGAGGATAGGTCTCCCTGATCAGGGCATTGCCTTTGCCCGCCTCTTCCCCGATGGTAAGCAGGCCGATACGCGGATTTTCACGTTGGTGGATGCTGGAAAAGGCGGCGGCCATGATGGCGAATTGCAGAAGATGATGCGGGCGGCAATCGACGTTGCCGCCAATATCCATCAAGACAACCGGTTTTTTGAGCGTTGGGAAAAACGAGGCAAGGCCTGGGCGGGACACTCCTTCGAGACGGCCCAACTTGCGCATCGCCGCCGCGAGTGTCGCGCCGGAATGCCCAGCGCTGACCACGGCGGCGGTTTCACCACGGGCCACCAGGTCACAGGCGACGAGAACCGACGAATCTTTTTTTTTGCGAATCGCGTCAACCGCGTTCTCGCTCATCTCGACAATCTGCGAGGCATGGACAACGGCCAAACGCGGCCCTTCGGCAACGCCTTTACCACGCAGCACCGACCGTAATACCGTTTCGTCGCCAACCAGCGCCACCTCGACATCGGTGTCGCGCACCGCCAGAAGCGCCCCGGACACCAGCTCTTCCGGGCCACGGTCTCCGCCCATGGCATCCAGGGCAATCCGCACGGGAAACTCCTACTTCACATCAACATCAAGGCTGAATACCGTCCGTCCCCTGTATTTGCCACAACCGGCACAGAGACGATGCGGTTCTTTCGGCTCGCCGCACTCTGGGCACAGCGACAGGGCCGGCGGCGTCAAGGCGTCATGGGCGCGGCGTTTATGGGTGCGGGAATAAGAATGTCTGCGTTTTGGTAATGCCATTTTTCCTCCTTACCGGCTTTTCACCGGGATAAAAAGCCGCTTCACGGACAGCGGCAAGGTTCCAAATTCAAATCGGCGCCGCAACCGGCGCACAGGCCACGGCAGGTTTCAGCGCACAACACTTTTTCCGGCGAAACGAGAAATATCCGCTCACGAAAGACTTCGGACAAATCCAGCGCCGGGCCGGAAACCAGCCATAGAGCGGCGTTTTCCTCATCAACTTCGCCGCCCTGGCCGCCGCTTTCTTCAACGGCAACGCGATAGACGAACTGATCGTCCACCGGCCACAACAACTGGCGGCCACAGCGGTCGCAGGATAAAACCAGCGTCACACGCAACCGCCCGGACAGTGACCACGAAGCGGCATCCAAACAGCGCAACCCCGCGGTGGCGGTAACGTCACCCGCCTTAACCACTTCAAGCGGGAACCAGTCGGCATCGGCCAGCGTAAAGAGCTTCTCTTGCCGGGTAAGGCTCGTCAGAATAACTTTCATACGTGTCACCTGGCAGCGATCCTAGCGCCTGACGCCGCAAAAAAAGCGCGGGATTATACCAGAACAATATTTATTTGACCAGAAAAAACATACGAGATGGAGAGAGCACAATGCTTATTATTTTCATGCCCTTGACCGCATCCCAAAATACAATCCAGGGACACTCAGCAAAGCCGCCGCCTTCAGACAGAGCTCAGGTTCTCGCAGCAAGTACCTGAAGCTCGCGGCCAGCGCCCGTCTCGTGCCGGGGGCAGAAAGCGTCTCGTAAAATTTGGCTTTGTCACGCCGCCACGCCGTGACGTTTAATTGTTTTATCAGGCCCTTCGGCAGCATANNTAAAGTTCATAGCAATGGCGCGCACCCTTTCTGACTCGGCGTGCTCCGCAAGGTACCGCGCCGCACGGCACACGCCCCCGGCGTTGTCAGCGTAGCGCCGCAGAAATTTTTCGGGTGTCTGCTTCATCATTACGGACGACATATCATTATGATTCATGTATGTGTAATGGCAACCCGAGGAAAAACCAAGCGAGCCACACCGCGAAAGAGCTTTTCGCAAAAACTCGACATCCTGGCCACGCCTGCAACCGACAGTGAATTCCAAGCCTATGGCTTTGAGAAAACTCGTTTTGAATAAAGTCGACCACATCGCCGGCAGTATTTGCTCAAAGATATACATCTCGAGCAATTCTCCGGCGGAGTAGCGGTGTGATGGATCAAGCCTGATGGGAACCGCCCGTTCCTCGCCTGTGTTTTCGATCTTGTACCTATAGCCGCAGAAAGCCGCGTCGCTGTCATCTTGCGTTATCGCCTGGTGCAGCAGGGAAATGAAATTCGAGTCGGCCACATCGTCAGCGTCGAGGAATATCACATAATCGCCTTTCACAGCGCGCAAACCGCTGTTGCGCGCCGCTGACACGCCCATGTTTGACTGGTGTTCTATGACTCTGAAATCGCGCCCCAGGCGCCGCAATACCTTTTTCGCCAAGTCGCCACTGCCGTCGGGTGAGCCATCGTCCACGACTATGATTTCAATGTTTTCATAGTCCTGTCCCGCTATCGCCAGGAGAGCGCGCTCTAATCTTTTTGCCGCGTTATAAGCGGGAACCACTATGCTTACAAGTTCAGGCATACCTGATCATGTCCTTTCGTTTATCTTATGATTCCGCCTGTATTTTGAAATTTTATTCAATATGCCGCGCAACGCGAAACGCATCGCGCAATGTGGATGATAAGGGAGCCGGCAATCAGCCGAACAGCGGCGCGTTGTCGATCAGCCGCACGCGGCCACCCACGCGCACGGCCAGGGCCAACAGGCAGTTTTCATCAATTTTTGCCGCCGGCGCCAGGCTGGCGCGATCAACCACCGTCGCGTACTCGACGGTAAAACCGGCATTTTCCTCAATGGAATCGCGGACGGTCCGCTCGATGGCGGCGGCTGTTGGCCGCTCATCCCGCTGGGCCATGGTTTTAGCCAGGACCAGCGCCCGGTACAGGCAGGTGGCGGCCTGGCGTTCTTCTGTTGTCAGATAGGTATTGCGCGAACTCATGGCCAGGCCATCAGACTCGCGGACAATCGGCTGGCTGACGATACGCAGATTGAAATCAAGGTCGGCGACCATACGGCGAATGATGGCCAACTGCTGAAAATCTTTTTCGCCGAACACGGCGACATCGGGGGCGACAATATGAAAGAGTTTGGTCACCACGGTGGCCACGCCGTCAAAATGGCCGGGACGGCTGGCGCCGCACAGGCCCTGACCAAGCGCGCCAAGCACCACCTTCGTCTCGAAACCGTCACCGTACATCGCCGAAACCGTCGGTATAAACAGCGCATCAACGCCTGCCGCCGCCGCCAAAGCGCTGTCGCGCTCCAGATCGCGCGGATAACTGGCCAGGTCTTCTTTGGGGCCGAACTGAATCGGATTAACAAACAGGCTGACCACAACGCGGTCGGCAAGCGTTTTCGCCCGCCGCATCAAAGCGAGATGCCCGTCATGGAAAAAGCCCATCGTCGGCACCAAAGCGATGGATAATCCCCGCCGCCGCCAAGCCTGGCAGCATTCCCGTATGTCGGCGACCTCAATGCAGCGTTTCATTGCCGGGCCCGTAACAGGGCGATCTTTTCATCAAGCATGGCGATGGCCTCATTTGTCACCGCGTCTCCAGCCTGAACCGCCTGCCCCTGCATCCGCGCCTTGTAGCCCTCATAGACGGCGATAGCCTTGACCCAGTCCTTTTTCGCCTCGTACTGGCCGCCAAGGCCGATAGTGGCCATAAATTGATAGGTCTGGTGCTTCTGCAACTTTTCGTAAGTGGCGATGGTCTCGTCGTATTTCCCGGCCGCTTCCTGGGCCTGGGCAAGAGCATACAACAGCGGCGGTTGTAAGGGATTGCCGTCGCTCACCTTGCCGAGCAAAACGGTGTAGGCGCCGACCGCGCCGGCATAATCCTTTTGCTCCATCTTGAGATGAGCCAACTCAATTTCCGCCCACAGCGCGGCGTTGGTGCGGGGATAGGTATTCATCAGCCGCGCCAGATGGTCGCCCAAAGCGCTTTTCTCCTGGGCCAAGGCCGTGGCCAAGGCCGTGGCGCTTTTTTCAATCCGCTGACTGTGCCAGGAACTGTACAGTGACAAGGCCACGACGAGGATAATCAGGCCGATGAAGATGGCGTGGATCAAGCCGCGGTGGGCGCGGTAACCTTCGAGCACCGGCGCCGGCAGATTGAAATGTACCAACAGGCTTTCGATTTTACCCATCCGGCTGGGATCAATATGTTTCTTTTCAAAAACGCTCGGCGCGGCCATGTTCTCTTCCTCTTCTCATTCGCCGAAAGAATCGGCGAACAACTTGGCGATGGCGTTGTGCCCGGCCTCGCTGAGGTAGCGGGTGCCGGAACCGACGAAGGTATCGTATTCGACACGCGGGCTGTCCTCCTCCCAGGTGCCATTTTTCCAGGTGAACCACTTTTTCGCTGGCTGATCAAAGACATGTAGTGGCCGGTTGAACATTTTCGCCAGCTCCACCGCCCAGCCGGTACCACCTTTGACCGAGCCGTCTTCCTGAATGGCGCCAACGACAAAGACCTGATGGCCGTTATTCACCATGTGGAAAATGGTTTGCAGCACCTTTCTGATCTTCTCGGTTTCGTAGTAGGTGCGGTTCATCATACGCGAGGCCAGTTCCATACTGATGTCGCCGCGCTCCAGTTCCTCCTGGCTCAGGATGACGACGTTTTTCTCGCGGCACAATTTGTGACCGGCAAAAGAGTAGATCACTTCGGCGATGCCGGCCTTCTCGGCGGCTTCTCCGAAGGCGGTTTCCGCCCCTTTCAGGCCGCTGCTGTAGAGGGTACAAGTGGCTGGATTCATAAAACGCTCCTTATAGGTAAAAGAAATGCCCGCGCAAATGATACGCGAAACCGTTATTCTAAACTGAATGGTACGCAAATGGCAATGACGGCAATACCGTCCGGCCTACCATTTTTTCCGGGCGCGGACATAGAGCCGCCACGGCGCCGGATAGCCTTCGCTGGTCAGCCCTTGATTTTCGGGGTCGAGGAAATCGGCATAGGATTCAAAAGTCATCCAGTCGCTCTTGCGCTGCTCGGCAGAGGACATCGGATGACGGTCAAAGAGCGCGATGTCGGCAAAGCCGGCCCGGCGCAGCCAATTTTCCAAACAGGTGGCGGTCGGCACAAACCAGGTGCCGGGCGCCTTGGCATAGGTGGCGCGTGGAAACAGGGCGACCGGGCTGTCGCCGGGAATGATCTGCGTTTCGACAAAAAGCGTACCGCCTGGCACCAGAGCCGCAAGCGCGTCGCGCAGGCAATCGAGCGGCGAGGCGCGGTGGTAAAGGATGCCCATCATAAAGATAATGTCGAAACAGCCCGGAAACAGCGGCAGGTCCTCGACACCGAACAGATCAATGGCCAGATTTTCCCGTCTGGCCATGGCGTTCAAAGCCTTAAAACAGTAGTAATGCTGTACGCCCGGCTCAAAACCGAGCGCCAGTTTCGGCTGCGACTCACTCATCCTGAAAAGATAATAACCGTTATTGCAGCCGATATCGGCGATGACTTTTCCACGCAGATCCGGCAGCATCGGCGTCAAACGGTTCCACTTACGCTGGCTCTGCCATTCGGCGTCGATTTCGATACCAAAGACGGAAAACGGCCCCTTGCGCCAAGGCATGAATTGCCGCAGTTGCTGTTCGATATGCGCCCGCATTTCTTCATCCACCTCATCCGCCGCGCCAATAACCACGGCATCGCCGGTGGCATCAACATGCCGGGCGACAAAGTGACTGAGTTGCTGACAGGGCAGCCGGTAGCGGAGGAAACCTTTCTTCTCTTGGCCGATCCAGGTTTGGCGCTCGCTATACCGGGCGACAATGGCGTCGGCGTCGCGGCTGAGCGGAAGAATATCGAGATAGAACGGCCTGCTCACGAAGCGCTCATGATGATTTGGTCACGAAAACACGGGCTGCTTCGGTCTCAAGCTGTTTTTCGTCGCCCATAGAGTTACCCGCCGACCATCGCCAATATTTTCTTCGAGCTGTACTCGCCGAGATCGGCAAGACCATCGACCGGCAAAAACGAATTGGCATTGTGCGAAAACAGGCAGTTGACGGTGGCCGGGAATTCTTCGTCCGCCTGGTAGAAAATGTAGCACAGGGCAATCTTCGGCAGCGGATGAATGACCAGGGCGAAATCTCCGCCCAAGGCTCGCGCCCCACGGAAAACCCGGCAAATATCCACCGCCTTATCATGGATGGCGGCGACATACGGCGCCAGCATCTGTTCGGTATGGCTGGTAAAGGCGCCCCAGTAGGGCATACTGTTGGGAATTTCTTTGAACGACCGCCACGGCTCGGCGACCAAAGTTTCTGGAGCGGCACACAGGGCGTACAACGAGACAATGATACCCGGCACCGAAGCGATATCGCCATCGCCAAGCTGGATACCGGCGGGCATCAGGCGGCATTCTTCGCCAAAGGCGTCGAAGATAAAGGCATCGCCATCGGGGTGCGCTCCAAGCCGCACATCCAAATCGGGCGGCGGCGCGGCGTAGAGGCGACGCAAGTTATCCTGAACAATTTTTTGATAATTATCAGTCATATCCCCGTCTCCTGCCACCTGTCCCCTGAACGCCACAACAGCCGCCCTCGGCCACGATCAATCCGCGCCCATTCGCCAGCATCAAAGCCAACGGCCAGAAGACCGCAGGCAGGAAGACGGTCGAAACATTCGATGGTCAGCCATTCAGCGAAAACGGCAAGCATCGGATTGTGGCCGACCAAAAGGAGGCTGTTCAGGCTGGCCGGATATTCCTGGACGAGACGCGCCAGAAGCCAGACATCGGCGGCGTAGATTTCCGGCGCGTAACGGATATGCTCTTCTGGACAGGACAAAGCCTCGGCAACAATACAGGCGGTTTGCCGCGTCCGCTCGGCGGGACTGGCGACAATCATCTCCGGTCTGGCCGCGGCCCGCGCCAACCGCAAACCAATGGCCGCCGCTTGCCGTTCACCAGTGGCATCCAGCGCGCGATTGAAGTCATTCCCCTGCGTCCATGGCGCCTGGCCGTGGCGCAGCAGATACAGCGTTTTCATGAGCGGTAATCGGCGTTGATCTTGACGTAATCGAGGGAAAAATCACAGGTATAGACTTCGTCGCTGGCATTACCGTCGGGCAGCGTGATGTCAACAGTGATTTCCGCTTCCCGCAGCGCCTGGTTGGCGCGGGCCTCGGCGTCTCCGCCCGCCGCCAGGCCGTTTTTCACCAGGGTGACGCCGTTAAAGGCGATATTGATCTTTCCCGGGTCGAAGCTGACGCCGGAGCGGCCCATGGCGGCCATGATGCGCCCCCAGTTGGCGTCCTCGCCAAAAAATGCTGTCTTAACCAAGTTGGAGTTGGCGACGGTTCTCGCGATACGGTGGGCGTCTTCCGCCTCTTTAGCGCCGCTGACCCGGATGGTGATAAATTTGGTCGCGCCCTCGCCGTCAGCGACGATCATCAGCGCCAGATCGCGTAAAACCGATGTGAGCGCCATCTGAAAGCTGGCGTAATAGTCCGCCGCCTGGTCGTCAATCCACGGATTTTCCGCCAGGCCATTGGCCATAACCAGCACCGTATCGTTGGTGCTGGTGTCGCCATCGACGGTGATGCGGTTGAAGGTGCGGTTAACTCCTTCCGTCAGGGCGCGGTGCAGTTGCGGAAAGCCGATGCGGGCGTCGGTGACGACAAAACCCAACATGGTCGCCATATTCGGCATGATCATACCGGCGCCTTTAGCCAGACCGAGAAAATTCACTTTAACGCCGCCAATCTTGACACTTTTTTCCACCATTTTCGGTCGAGTGTCGGTAGTCATCATCGCTTGGGCGACGGCGGCAAAACCATCCGGCGCAAGCATCGCCGCCAGTTGCGGCATGGTCCGCTCGAAGGGGGCGACATGCAACGGCTCGCCGATGACGCCTGTCGAGGCCAGTTGCACCAGGTTACCCGGAATATTCAGGGCATTGGCCGCAAGCAGCCCGGTTGCGAGCGCCGCCTCGCGGCCCACTTCGCCGTTACAGGCATTGGCACAGCCACTATTGACAAGGATCGCCTGTGCCATCCCCTCTTTCAGCCGTTCGATGTCGATAATAACCGGCGCCGCTTTGACGAGGCTCGTCGTAAAAACGCCCGCCGTCACCGCCGGAACTTCACTGTAAATCAGCCCAAGATCGAGCCTGCCCGGTTTTCTGACTCCAGCGGCGGCGGCCGCAGCGGAAAATCCTCGCACTTTCATAGGTTGTTATCCATGGTTTATGATATTCCGGAGTCGAGCGTTTTTGGTCCCAATATGCCTTTACCCAGTCGGATCATCCGCCGGAAAACGATCAGGACAGCAGTTCCAGCCCGGAAAAGAAATAGGCGATCTCGAAGGCGGCGGTCTCCGGCGCGTCGGAGCCATGCGTGGCGTTTTCGCCAACCGACGAACCAAATTCACGGCGCAGTGTCCCCTCAGCGGCCTGGGCCGGGTTGGTGGCACCCATCAGATCACGCCACTTTTTGATGGCGCCCGCCGTTTCCAGCACCATGACGACGCAGGGGCCACTACTCATGAAATCAGTCAGTTCGCCAAAAAATGGCCGCTCGCGGTGCACGGCGTAAAAACCTTCGGCCTCTACTTTACTGAGGTAGAGTTTTTTCAGGCCAACAACCTTGAAGCCTTCGGCGTAGATGCGGGCGAGAATTTTTCCGGCCTGGTCGGCCTTGAAGGCGTCCGGTTTGATGATGGCAAAGGTTCGTTCCATGATGTCTCCTTGTGGGCTTGTGTACGAAAAGATGCCCGCCAGCAAGCGGGCGCGAAACTTGTTATTATATCGCAAGATACGGGGATTTCTCAAGGGCTTGTCGGCTTTGTAGACTTCTGAATAGATGGCTGTTTGCCTTTGTTTCTCACTTCACGTATATTCGAAAATACGATTTTTATTTTACAGAGGAGATATTATCACGCCGCTGGAACTTCGTGCCCGGTCACAAATAACGCTTCCCAAAGCCATTGTCGAGAAATTTAGCCTGACAACCGGTGACAAACTGAACGTCGTCGAACAAGATGTCAGCATCTGCCTCATTCCAGGAGCTGTCTATCCCAAAGCCTATGCGGAAAGCCATCACCAAGGGAGCGGCTTCCTGATGGCGGATGTAATTAAAAGCATTTTCGACAATCGTAAACCTGTGTGCTCCGTCATGCTGCATCGCCATCTCAACCATCAACGCTTTACCCTCGCCGCTATCGACGACGTGATCTCACGTGACAAATTGTTCATGGCGCTTGTCCTCGATACAGAGAGGGCGGAATGAGTTGCCAAAACAGCCTAAATATCGTATCGCCTGGCGTAACTCCCAGCCATGGTTAATCGAAACTCAAGAGAAACTCTTATGAATCAAGAAAATTATTCTAATCTGACTCCGCCAGAAAAATTACAACTGCTGGAAGACCTGTGGGATGATTTGGCGGCGACACCAACCAACATACCTATCCACCAATGGCAAAAAGATGAATTAGCTCGCCGGAAGGCGCATTTACTGAACAATCCAGGGTCGGCTCTATCGTGGGAAAAAGTGAAAAGTTTCGTGCGTAGCCGTCATGGCATTTGAACTGCTCATTGCGCCGGAAGCCAGCCGGGATATTGAAGAAGCATATGATTGGTACGAAATATGCCGTTTCGGGCTGGGAGAAGAATTTTTGAATTGTGTCGATGCTTGTATCCAACGCATTCACCGCTCCCCAGAAACCTATCCAAAAATATTTGAGAATTATCGCCGGGCTTTGCTGCGGCGTTTTCCTTACGTTGTTTTCTATGAATACAATGACACGACGATCACCGTTTATAGCATTTTCCACACATCCCAGAACCCTGATAAATGGCGGAGCCGTTTATCCAGCTAACTGTATCAATAATTAACAACCCCATACACCACCATGCCAACCGCCGGTTTTACCCATCTGCACGTACACAGCCAGTTCAGCCTCCTGGACGGTTCGATCCGTATTGCCAACCTCCTGGAAAAATGTCAGGAATTTGGCATGGATGCCGTCGCGCTCACCGACCACGGGGCGATGTTCGGCGCCCTGGAATTTTACGTCAAGGCCAAAAAGGCCGGCATTAAACCAATCGTTGGTTGCGAGTTTTATGTCGCGCCCGGCGACCGCCGCGACAAAAAGGCTGTCGATGGTCAGGTGGCCTTTCATCTGGTGCTTCTCGCCATGAACGCCGGCGGGTACCAGAATTTGATGAAGCTGGCCTCGATTGCCCAGACCGAAGGTTTTTACTATCGGCCCCGCATCGACATGGAAACGCTGGCCGCCCACAGCGACAACCTCCTGGCCTTAAGCGCCTGCCTGCACGGCCATGTTCCCTATCTGATTACCCACGGCGATATGGCCGGAGCGCGAGCCAAGACTGTCGAATTTCAGCGGATTTTCGGCGACCGCTTCTATTTTGAAGTCCAGGAGAACGGTCTTCACGAGCAACGCCTGGCTAACGATGGTCTCGTCGAGCTGGGTAAAGAGTTGGGTATCAAACTGGTCGCCACCAACGACTGCCACTATCTGTTGCAAGATGAGGCGCACGCCCACGAGGTGCTCCTGTGCATCCAGACTGGAAAAACCATCAACGACCCGAAACGTTTTAAGTTTTCGACTGATCAACTCTATTTCAAATCGTCAGACGACATGCGCCGCGACTTCGCCTGGTGCCCGGAGGCCGTCGCTAATACCCAGGAAGTGGCGGCGCGCTGCGATCTCGACCTGAAAATGGGTGATTATCATTTTCCCAATTTTCCGGTGCCGGATGGCGAAAGTTTAGAGACGATGTTCACAAAAATCTGCCGTGACGGCCTGGAACGGCGCTTCGTCCAGATGCGCAAGATGGGCGCCTACAGTGAAGAAATCGATAAACAGTACCGGGAGCGGCTGGAAAGCGAGATCGACGTCATCATCAAGATGGGTTTTCCTGGCTACTTCCTGATCGTCGCCGACTTCATCAACTGGGCAAAAGATCGTGATATTCCCGTCGGTCCCGGACGCGGTTCCGGCGCTGGGAGCCTTGCCGCCTACTGTATGCGCATCACCAATATCGATCCGATCCCCTTCGGCCTGATCTTTGAGCGCTTTTTGAATATCGAGCGTAAATCCATGCCCGATTTCGATGTCGATTTCTGCCAGGACAGACGCGGCGAAGTCATCGATTATGTGCGCGGCAAATACGGCGGCCCGGAGCATGTGGCGCAGATCATCACCTACGGCACGATGAAGGCGCGCGGCGTCATCCGCGATGTGGGCCGCGCCCTGGACATACCCTTTGCCGAGGTGGACGCCATCGCCAAACTGGTGCCGGAAAGCCTGACCATGACCCTGGAAAAGGCCCTGAACGAGGAACCGAAACTGGCCGAAGCGGCGAAAAGAGATCCGCGCATGGCCGAGCTGCTCGGCATCTCGAAGACGCTTGAGGGTTTGGCCCGACATACCTCGACCCACGCCGCCGGTGTCGTCGTTTCGCCAGGCCCGATGACCGATTATCTGCCGGTTTGCCGTGGCAACAACGACAATGAGACGATCACTCAGTATGATATGAAGCATACCGAGATGACCGGTCTGATCAAATTCGACTTTTTAGGTCTGAAAACGCTGACCGTTATTGATAAGGCGTTAAAACTGGTCAAAGCCGATACCGGTAACGCGCTCGACATCGACACCATCCCACTCGACGACGAGGCCACCTTCAAGCTGCTGCGCCAGGGCGACGCCCTTGGTATCTTCCAGCTTGAAAGCTCGGGTATGCGGGAATTGCTCGTGAAAATGGCGCCGGACTCGATCACCGATCTGGTGGCGCTGGTGGCGCTGTACCGCCCCGGGCCGCTGGAATCGGGCATGATCGACGACTACATCAATACCAAACACGGTCGCGCCGAGGCGCATTACCCGCTGCCGCAACTGGAAGAGGTGCTGGCCGAGACCTACGGTGTCATCGTCTATCAGGAACAGGTGATGAAAATCGCCAATATTCTCGCCAGTTACAGTCTTGGCGACGCCGATAACCTGCGCCGCGCCATGGGCAAGAAGATCCCCGAAGTCATGAACGCCGAGAAGGAAAAATTCATGGCTGGCGCCTTAAAAAACGGCCATCCCGTCGACAAGGCCGAATATATCTTTGACCTGATGGCGAAATTCGCCGGTTACGGCTTCAACAAATCCCACTCCGCCGCTTACGCCCTGGTTTCGTACCAAACCGCCTACCTGAAAACCCATTATCCGGCCCAATTCATGGCGGCGCTGTTGTCCTGCGATATGGGCAATACTGACAAAGTGGTGATGTATATCAGTGAGTGCCGCGAGCACGGCATCGAAGTGCTGCCGCCCGACATCAACGAGAGCCAGAAGGATTTTTCGGTTGCCGATGGCCGTGTCCGTTTTGGCCTGGCGGCGGTGAAGAACGTCGGCGACAGCGCCCTTGATTCGATTCTCGAAGAACGGGAAAAATCAGGCTTTTTCACCTCACTCTGCAACCTGTGCAACCGCGTCGACAGCCGCCGTGTCAATTCCCGCGTCATTGAAAGCCTGATCAAATCGGGATCGTTTGATTCCCTCGGGTACAATCGCGCCCAATTGGTGGCAATTTTAGAGAAGGCGATGGAGCAGGCCAAAGCCGTGCAGCGCGACAACCAGAGCGGCCAGAAGTCGCTCTTTGATCTGATGCCAAAAGAAAGCAAGGCGCCGGAGGCGACGGAAATCATCCCGCCGCCGCTGCCTGAATGGGACGAGCGGCAACGCCTGGAGTACGAAAAGGAAACCGTCGGCTTCTATATTACCGGTCATCCTTTAGAAGCGGCGATGGACGGCATAAAAACCGTCGCTGACTGCGAAATAAGGGAACTGGCCGCCTGGCCCGCCGAGAAACCGGCGCGGATCGGCGGCCTGATCCACTCGGTTAAACGCCTGAAAAGTAAAAAGGGCGACCCGATGGCCTTTATCAGCATTGAAGACATGTATGAATCGGTCGAAGCGGTGGTTTTTCCCGACACATACGCCAGATGCCAGGCAATCCTTGAGGTCAAGGAACCGGTGATCGTCGAGGGAACGGTGCAGAAAGACGAACGCGGCGCCAAAATTATCGTTGACGATATCAACCTGCTGCCGGAAGCGCGGGAAAAACATACGCAATCGGCGGCGCTGCATCTTTATGCCGACAACATTGATCAGGAAAAACTTGGCCAGGTGAAGAGAACCATCCGAGAATTTTACGGTGCCTGCCCCGTTGCCATTACCATCGGCTTTCCGGATGACAGCCAGGTNNGCCAGGTCGATATTGCAACAAGCCATGATTTCACCATCCGCCCCTGCCGGGAACTCGGTGAAAGCCTGCGGCGGATACTCGGCCACCCGGCCATTTCATATCAAAAGAAAACGCTTTCACCACCAGTACGGAAACAGGGCTGGAAAAAGAAAGAAGCGGCCTGATTCAGGCCAGCCGGATACCGCAGTCCGGGCAGTGGCCCTGTTCCGGCGGCGCCAGCGTTCCACAAGCCGGGCAGGCGTTGGCAACGGCGGCGGATGGCGTTTCCGCCTGGCCTTCAGTATGGTCGGACAAGCAGGTGGTTTTCAGGTAGTGCGCGCGCAGCGCTTGCTCCGCTCTGGCCTGGTCTTCGATCCTGACTTCCAACTGGAAGTCGGGGCCGCCTCAGCCGCCGCCACAACCGCTGACGGCTGAAATACGGCAGGCAATCCCCACCGCCGCGAGAACCAAGCCACTGGCTTTCATGTCGGGCAGTTTGCCGGTCAGTACCGGCGCCACCAGATCGCTTGTGGCAATTTCCCGACCTGAACGCGCGCGCTCGTCCCTGCCCTTTTGCCAGGCGGCGATGTGTTCCTCACCGCTGATCAGTTCCAGACCGCAGGCGGCGCAGTGGCTGATTTCCGAACGGTATTCGCCATCACAGGCCGGACAGTAGCGCGATCCGGGATCGAAATTATGCCCGTCCTTTTCCTTCCCTCGGCCAGGGCCGGTAAAAATTTTCCGCCAGAATCCCATTTCCCCTTCTCCATAAAAAAACATCGAATACCGTCAGGTTACCGCCTTTCCGATGTGCGGCGCAACCAGTTAAGCTTGAAGAGCAATTCCGGCAATGGTAATCTTCGAGGTTCCATAGCATTCTCTTCCTTTTATTTCGACAACCGCTTTTCAGCAACCTTATATACAGATGTCGATCGCTGACGATACCGGCCAAGATAAATTCCTTTTCGATGAACCCGCCCGCGCCGCCCTGCGCCAGGAAATCCTGGCGGCAATAACTGGCGACGTGCCGTTCATAGTTCTCACCGGCCCCAGCGGCGCTGGTAAAACCACGCTGATTTCCCGGCTCACCGCGAGACTGCCCGGCAATATCAAAGATATTTTTATAAGCCAGGCTACAGGCGACGACCGCCGCTTCGAAGACGTACTTTTGCGCGTCTGCCAGCGCATCGCCCCGGAAATATCCTGGGACAGCCATCCGAACGCCCAGGAAGTTCAGCGGATTCAGGAGCAAATACGCAATTACCTGATAGAAAAGAATATTCGTATCCTCCTGATCATTGATCAGGCGGAACAGGCCTTTCTCGCCATGCTGGAACGAGTGCGGAAGATGCTGGATACGGTCAACGACGGCGCGGTCAGGATGCAGTTGCTGCTCGTTGGCAAAGAGATACTGCTGACGAATATCGAACCGCTGTGTCTTGTACAATTCGAGGATATTGACGAACGTTATTTTACCCTGCCGCTCTTGACCGAAGACAGCCCGGCGCAAAGCGGGCAACCAGCGGCGCGGAAAATTTTGACCGCTTTCTCGGCGGCAAAGCTGGGGCGGCGGCTCAAAAATGCCCTGCCGGCGCCGCCCCGTTTGCCGACATTCCCAAGAAAGCACCCGGCCAAGCAAGAGCCACTC